>CALKJX010000079.1 GCA_937995555.1 uncultured Elioraea sp. | reverse complement strand
TGTGGCAGCGGACGCGCGTCGCGGCGTGATCCTGCATCAGGCGGTGCCGCCCGATGCACCGCCCGACGAGCAGGACGTGCTGGAGCAGGTCGGCGCCGTCGAGGCTGCACTGATCGAGGCGGGCTGGCGCACGCGCCGCGTTGCCGCCGGGCTCGACCTCGGCACACTCGCCCGCATGCTGGCGGATGATCCGCCCGATCTGGTGGTCAACCTGGTCGAGAGCCTCACGGTCCGTCGTGCCACCGGCGTGATGGCGCCGGCCGCCGCTGCGCTGCTCGAGAGTCTCGGCCTGGCCTTCACCGGCAATCCCGCCGCCGCGCTCGCCCTCACCGCCGACAAGCTCGCGACCAAGCGCGTGCTGCGTGCCGCCGGCATCGCGACGCCGCCATGGATCGAGCCCGGCAGCGGCGAAATCCCCGGCCCCCTGATCGTCAAGCACGCGACCGAGCATGCCTCCTTCGCGATCGGGCCCGAGAGCGTGGTGGCGGATGCCGGGGCGGCGCGTGGACTGATGCGCGCCCGCGCGGCCGAGTACGGCGGCCGGTGGTTCGCAGAAGCCTTCATCGACGGGCGCGAGTTCAACCTGTCGGCGATCGACGACGGCACGGGCGGGTGCATCGTCCTGCCCGCCGCCGAGCAGGTGTTCGATCCTCGGTGGCCCAAGGGTCGCCCGCGCATCGTCGACTGGGCGAGCAAATGGGACCCGACCGATCCGATCTATCCTTATGCCCGGCGCTCCTTCGATCTGCGCCACGGGGATGGGCCGCTGGTCGCGCGCATGGAGGCGCTGGTACGCCGGGTGTGGGAGGTGTGCGGTCTCGCGGGATACGCGCGCGTCGATCTGCGCGTGGACCAATCGGGTGAGCCCTGGGTGCTCGAAGTGAACGCCAATCCCTGCCTCACGCCGGGCATGGGTATCGCCGCGACCGCGGAGCACGCCGGGATGTCGTTCAACGACCTGATCCGGCGGATCGCTGCCGCCGCGATCGGCGCGCCGCCTCCGGCCTTCACGCTGCCGCCGGCCCGGCCATCGCGCACGGTGACCGCGCGTCCGCCGCTGCGCACGGCGCTCGTTGCCGGCGATCCAGAGCGGATCGCGGCACTCTGCGCGGCGACCGGCTTCTTCACCGAGACGGAGATCGCGGTGGCGCGCGAACTCGCCGACGACCGTCTCGCGCAGGGTGCCGCGTCGTCCTACCGCTTCGTGCTTGCTGAACGGACGCATGGCGTGCTGCTCGGCTATGCCTGCTATGGGCCGACGCCTTGCACCGAGAGCGCCTGGGATCTCTATTGGATCGTCGTCCACCCCGCGGCGCAGGGGGGCGGTGTCGGCCGGATGCTGCTCGACCGTGTGACCGAGGCCGTGCGCGCCGAGGGGGGCACGGCGCTCTACGCCGAAACCGCCGGCAAGCCGGCCTATGCGCCCACGCGCGCCTTCTACGCCCGCATGGGGTTCCGGGCGGTCGCCACCGTGCCCGACTTCTACGCCCGCGGTGACGCGAAACTGATTCTGCTCCTTCCCCTCGACTGACGGCGGTTGTGCTACTCTGGTTCCGTTGGCGGTTTGACCGGCGTCACGGCTGGCTCAACCGACGCGCGAGCCGATGCCGGTTCGATCCCCCGACGCGACGGATGCCGGGCGGGTCGAGCCCGGCCTCGACACGGCGAAGGGAGCAGGGCCGATGGCGCACGCGACCACGAACCAGCACGCGATCCCGGTGAGCGGCGAACCCGCCGTCCGGCGCATCACGCTCGCCGATCTGCGCGAGGTGCTGGCGAAGGGCTGGGACGATTTCCTCGCGATCCCCACCCAGCTCATCTTCCTTGGCGTGATCTATCCGGTGGTCGGGCTGATCGCGGCGCGCTTCGCCACTGGCAGCCTGCTGCCGCTGCAGTTCCCGCTGCTTGCGGGGCTGTCGCTGCTGGGTCCGGTGGTGGCCCTCGGGCTCTACGAGATCAGCCGCCGGCGCGAGCGCGGAGAGCCCGCTTCGGCCGCGCATGCGCTGTCGGTGCTGCGCTCGCCCTCCATCGCGGCGATCGCGCTGCTCGGCACGATGCTGTTCGGCCTCTTCGTCGCCTGGATCATCGCCGCGCGGCTGATCTACGTCGCGACCATCGGGGATGGGGCGCATGGCAAGACGATGGGCGCGCTGCTGACGGCCGCGTTCACCACCCGCGAGGGCTGGATGCTGATCGTCATCGGCAACGGCGTCGGGCTCATCTTCGCGGCGCTGGTGCTGACGCTCACGGTCGTCTCGTTCCCGCTGCTGCTCGACCGGCCGGTCGACCCGATGGTCGCGGTGCGCACCTCGGTGCGCGCGGTCATGACGAACCCCCTGCCGATGCTGGCCTGGGGCCTGATCGTCGGGGCGCTGCTGGTGGCGGGGGCGCTGCCGCTGCTGATCGGGCTCGCGGTGGTGGTGCCGGTGCTTGGCCACGCGACCTGGCATCTCTATCGCCGCGTAGTCGCCTGGTAGCTACGGCAGGGCATCGCCAAGCGGCGGCGGGGAGGAACAGCGCCGCCGCCGCCCGGACGCGGGGTGCGGAAGGTGCGCTATGACACGCCGGCGCTATCGCGCGGCGTCACGTCACGATCCCGAGCCGGCGCCCGAGATCACGGTAGAGCCGCACCTGCTCGCCGATATAGGCCTTCGCCGCCGTCCCGTCGGTGATCCAGGGAACCGAGCCGACGCGTTTCGTCGCCGCGATCCAGCCCTCGTCCTTCGCGATCGCACCCATCACCTCGCCCCAGCGCTGCGTCACCGTCGCCGGCAGGCCAGGCGGACCCGCGAGCGCATCCCAACCCACGATCGCCTCGAGGGCGGGGTACCCCGCTTCGCGCACCGTCGGCACATCCGGGAGCGAGGGCAAGCGCTCGGTGGTCGTAACGGCGAGGGCGCGCACCCGTCCGCCCGCGATCGCACCGGCGGCCTCGCTCAGGTTCTGGCCGACCAGGTGGACCTGCCCGCCGAGCAGGGCAGTCGCGACCTCGCCGCCGCCGCGGAACGGCACCTCGACCGTCGCGTCCGGCGCGAGCCCCGCCTGCAACAGCAGATAGCGCACCCCGAGATTGAGGATCGTGCTCGGCCCCGAACTGCCGTGGTTCAGCGCACCCGGACGGCGGCGGATCTCGTCCACCAGCTCGCCGAGCGTGCGCCACGGCGCGTCCTCGCGCACCACGAACACATAGGGGTTGATGTCCACCATGCCGAGGAAGGTGAACTCGTCCCACGCGTATGGCGCGGACCGATCGATCGCCGGCACGATCGCAGAGGAGGCGATCCGCGCCATCAGCAGGGTCTGCCCGTCGGGCGCGGCGCGGCGCACGTGCAGCGTGCCGATCATGCCCGAGGCGCCGGTGCGGTTCTCCACCACGATCGGCTGGCCGAGATACTTGTCGGCATGCGCGGCGAAGGTGCGTGCGGCTACGTCGGAGGCGCCTCCCGCACCGAACGGCGCGACCAGAACCACCGGCCGGTCGGGATAGCGCGTCTGGGCGCCGGCGGGAGCGGCCAAGGGTACGGCCAAGCTGGCGCCCATCAGGGCGCGGCGTGAGACAGGCATCGGACGATCTCCCCGGGTGTTCGTCGGCCCGATGATTCCCGCCGCACTCTGGCCGCGTCAACGCCTGCGCGCCAGTGCGAGGCGCTTCGGCGGATCCTCCGTCCGATGGGTCGCGAACCGCGTGAGCACATCCTCCGGCCACGCGGCGACGCGCCGTGTGCCGAGATCGACGCACAGATACAGCGCCTCGTTCTCCGCCGAGAGCCATCCTTCCTCGGCATGGAACAGGCGATGGCGGATCAGCAGGCGCTTGGCATCGAACGCCAGCACCGCGCTATCGGCCGTGAGCGGCGCATCGAGCACCACCTCGCGCAGATAGGCCTGCCAAGACTCCGCGGCGAAGGTGCCGAGACCGCGTGCGCGAAAGGACGCACCGAGGTTCAGCGCCGGCCAGAGCCGGTCGGTCGCGAGATCGAAGGCCACCAGATAGTAGGCGAGGTTCATGTGGCCATAGTGGTCCACCCACTCCGGGCGGACCCGGCAGAGCACCTCGGTGTCGTGTCCGCCGTCCTGCATCGTGCCGTTCACCCTCGCTTCCCGTTTGGGCGGCTGTTCGCCCTTTGTCTCGCACGGTCTGCGCGTACATCGAAGCCTCTGGCCTGCGCCAGACCCGCAACCCATGGTGCGCCGCGCCGCACACCATCAGGCACAGCATCAGAGAGAGACCTGATGCCGAGACAGTCCCTTCGCCGCCGCACGCTCCTCGCCGCTCCTGCGCTCGCGCTTGCGATGCCGGCCCGCGCGCAGACCCGGCCGGTGCGCCTGATCGTGCCCTTCGCGCCCGGCGGCGGCACCGATGTGACGACGCGGCTCTGGGCACCGAAGGTCTCGGAGATTCTGGGCCAGCCGGTGGTGGTGGAGAACCCCGCCGGGGCGGGCGGCGTGATCGGCGTGGATTTCGTCTCCAAGCAGGCGCCGACCGGCGATGTGCTCGGCATGGCCACACTCTCGCAGATCGGCCTCGCACCGGGCCTGCCCCAGCCGCTGCCGTTCGATCCGGTGAAGGACCTCGCGCCGATCGCGCCGACCGTGTTCGTACCGGCCCGGCTCGTTGTCACGCGCCGCGGGCTCGCGGTGAACACGGCGCAGGAGCTCATGGCGCCGTTCCGGAACAATCCGGGAGAAGTACCAGTACGGCTCGGCCGGAATCGGCACATCGGGCCACATCGCCTGCGCCATATTCGCGAAGGCCATCGGCGCGGATGTCGTGCGTGTGCCCCATCGCGGTTCAGGTCCGGTGTTCGCCGCGCTTGCCGACGGTGAGGTGCACTACACCTTCGATCTCGCGAGCCTGCTGAGGCCGTTCGAAGAGGCCGGCAACGCGAAGATCCCGTTCATGGCGACGAACGAGCGATCCTCGCTCGTGCCCGAGGTGCCGACGGCGCGCGCGCTCGGCCTGCCCGACTACAAGGCGTATTCCTGGCACGGCGTGTTCGGCCCGGCCGGATTGCCGCGTAAGAGCGTGACGCGCATGGCGGCGGCGGTGGAGGCGCCGCTGTCGGACCCGATCATCCAGGCGCGCTTCGAGCAGATGGGCACGCCGGCGATGCGCGGCTGCACGCCCGAACGCTTCGCCGAGTTCGTGCGCACCGAGAACGCCACCTGGGCGCCACTGGTGCGGAGCCTCGGCATCACCGAGTAGCCACGGCAGCACCCCTACCTTCTGGCGTGCTACCACTGCGGCGATGATCCGCATCCGCCGTATCGCCGACGATGCCGCGCGCATCGACCGGGACGCCATCGAGGCAGCGGTCAGGCTCCTGCGCGAGGCCTTCCCGGCGGCGCGTCCAGGCGAGTTCGAGACGCTCGCCCCCCTGCTGCGCCGGGGCGGTCCCGAGCACGTCCGGCCGTTCCTGCTGGTCGCCGAGAACGGCATGGGACGCGTGCGGGGCGCGGCGATCCTCTGGCACATGCCCGATGTACGCGTGCTCTGGCTCGACTACATCGCGCGTGCAGAGGGCGCGCGGGGCGCCGGGGTGGGCGGCGCGCTCTATCAGCGCGCGCGCGAACTTGCCGCCGGTCTGAACGCCTCGGCGCTGCTCTGCGAATGCCTGCCCGACGATCCGAAGGTGGTCACCGATCCTGCATTGCGGGCGGCGAATGCACGACGGCTGCGCTTCTACGCGCGGTTCGGCGCGCGCCCGCTCGCTGGCACCGACTACGAGTTGCCGATCCCCGGCGAGACCGGGCCGATGCCGCCGCTGCTGGTGGTCGATCTGCTCGACCGGCGCGATTCCTGGCCGCGCGAGGAGGCGCGCGCGACCATCCGCGCGGTGCTGACGCGAAAGTATGGGCAGGTCTGTTCGCCAGGCTACATCGACCGCGTCGTCGAAAGCGTGCGCGACGATCCGGTGCGGTTGCGCGAGGTCACTCGGCCAGCGCGTGCCCTGCCGGCCCCGCGCCTGTCCTCCGGGCCGGCCATGACGCTGGTCGTCAATGACCGCCACGACATCCACCATGTGCGCGAGCGCGGCTATGTCGAGGCGCCGGTGCGGGTGCGCGAGATCCTCGAACACCTGCCGCGCGCGGTGCCATTGCGCAACCTGCCGGCGCGGGCCTTCCCGGACGGCGCGATCACGGCGGTGCATGACCGGAAGCTCGTCTCGTATCTGCGGGCCGCCTGCGCCGAGGTGGACGAGAACAAGGCAGTCTATCCTTACGTGTTCCCGATCCGCAATGCCACGCGACCGCCCAAGGATCTCGCGCTCCGCGCCGGGTATTTCTGCATCGACACGTTCACGCCGATCACCGGCAATGCATGGAAGGCCGCGCGCCACGCCGTCGATTGCGCGCTCACCGCCGCCGAGGCCGTGCTGGCCGGCGAACGGGTCGCCTATGCGCTCGTCCGCCCGCCCGGCCATCACGCCGAGCGGCGCGCCTTCGGCGGGTTCTGCTACTTCAACAACGCCGCGATCGCGGCGGAACTGCTCAGCCGGTTCGGGCGTTGCGTGGTGCTGGACATCGACTACCACCACGGCAACGGCACGCAGGACATCTTCTATGCGCGGGCGGATGTGCTGACGATCTCGATCCACGGTGACCCCGCGATCGCATACCCCTATTTCTCGGGGTTCCGCGACGAGCGCGGCGAGGGGGCCGGAGCGGGCTTCAATCTGAACCTGCCGCTGCCCGAGGCTGCCACCCCTGCGCAGTTCGGCGCGGCGCTGGAGAGCGCGTGCCGGCGCATCCTCCGCCACGACCCGCACTTCCTGGTGATCGCCGCCGGGTTCGATACCGCCGCCGGAGATCCGACCGGATCGTGGCGTCACCGCGCCGCCGATTTCCGCCGCATCGGCGCCCGCCTGGCGACGCTGAACCTGCCGATGCTGGTGGTGCAGGAGGGCGGCTACCGCACGCGCACCCTCGGCGCCAATGCGGCCGCCTTCTTCGCCGGGCTCTGGACCGGGCGGTCATGACCCCGCCGCAGCTCACGATCCTGGGTCTGCTCGCCGGCGTGATCGCGGCCATGGCCTCGGGGCGGGTGCGGCCGGACCTCGCGGCACTGTGCGCCCTTCTGCTTGCTGTGGTGCTGGGGCTCGTGCCGGCGACCGATGCCTTCGCGGGCTTCGGGACGCCGGCCGTCGTCACGGTCGCGGCGGCCCTCGTCCTGTCGCGTGCAATCGAGGAAACGGGTCTCGTGCAGGGGCTCGCCGACCGGCTGCTGCCGGCGGGCAGCGGGGCGATGCTGGCGATTCTGGTGCTGGGCGGAATCGGCGCCGCGGCCTCGGCCTTCATCAACAACGTCGCGGCGCTGAGCCTGCTGATCCCTGCAGCGATGCGCGTCTGCCGGCGCGACGGCATTGCGCCCGGCGCGCTGCTGATGCCGCTCTCCTTCGCCACCATCCTCGGCGGCATGACCACGCTGATCGGCACGCCGCCCAATGTCATCGTCTCCGATGCGCGCGCCGGCGCCGGGCTCGGCCCCTTCACCTTCTTCGCCTTCTCGACCGCGGGGCTTCCGGTGGCGCTCGCGGGGCTCGGCTATCTCGCGCTGATCGGCTGGCGGCTCGCGCCCAGGCGCGAGGGCTCGACCGAGGACGTGCGCGACATCGCGCCCTACGTCGTCGAAGTGTCGGTGCAGAAGGAGGGCAAGGCCGACGGGATGACGGTGCAGGACCTCGACGAGGCGCTGACCGACCATGACGGCCAGGTGCTCGCGCTGATCGGCGCGGGCGACCGCACGCGCGTGCCGCACGGCTCGACCGTGCTGCGCGCCGGCGACCGGCTGCTGCTGGAAGCCGAGGCTGAGGCGCTGGGACCGGGCCTCGAAACGCTCGGCCTTGCGCTCGCGGAGAAGGCGACCTCGGGCAGCGGGCTGGTGGTGGCCGAGGCCGTGGTGACCGCGGAGTCCCGGCTGGTCGGCCGCAACGCCGCTTCGATCCGGTTGCGTGACATCTGGGGCGTCAACCTGGTCGGGCTGTCGCGGCACGGCACCGTGCGCCGGCAGTCGCTGGCGCGGCTCCGGATCGAGCCGGGCGATGTGCTGCTGTTGCAGGGCCGCGAGGAGACGCTTGGGGCATTCCAGAGCGCGACCGGCCTGCTGCCGCTCGCGCCGCGCAGCCTGGCGATGGCCTCCGAGCGCACCCTGCGCGCCGTGCTGCCGCTCGCGGCCGGCGTCGCGCTGGCCGCTGCCGGGATCGCCCCGGCGCCGGTGGCGCTGGCAGCCGCAGCCGCCGTGGCGGTGGCGCTCGGTGCGGTCACCGCGCGCGCGGCCTATGGCGCGATCGAATGGCCGGTGCTGGTGGTGCTCGGCGCGATGATGCCGGTCGCGAAGGCGATGGAGACCACGGGGGCGGCGGATTCCGTGGTGACAGTGACCTTCGGTACGATCGGCGTCCCCGCGCTGCCCGTGGCGCTCGCGGTGCTGATGGCGTTGACCATGACGCTGTCGGACGTGATGAACAACGCGGCGACCGCGGCGGTGATGGCGCCGGTGGCGATCGGACTTGCGCGTGCTCTCGATGCGCCGATCGGTCCGTTCCTGCTGGCGACCGCGATCGGCGCGTCCTCGGCCTTTCTTACACCGATCGGGCATCAGAACAACCTGCTGGTCATGGGGCCGGGCGGCTACCGCTTCGCCGACTACTGGCGCGTCGGCCTGCCGCTCGAGCTGGTGGCGCTCGCGGTCGCCACGCCGATTCTCACGGCGATGGCGGCGTAGCCGTCAGCGTGTCGTCACGGTTGCCGAACTGCCGCCCCCGCTGAGGGCGATGGCCGCGGCGCCGACCGCCAGCAGCCCGAACGGAGCGCCGAGCGCGAGGCCACCCGAGGCAAGCCCGGCGGCGGCGGCGCCGGCCGCGCCGGCCGGTGCCAGAGCAAGCTTCTCCGGCGCGGGGGGAATCTCCACCTTGCGCTGCGACGGCGCAACCGGCGCCGTTGCCTGGGCGGCGGGCGGAATGACCAGACGCTGAAGACCCGGCCCGGCCGTTGCCGGCCAGCTGGACTGCGCAAACGCGGGCGCAGCGCCGACCGCGAGCAGGGCAATTGCAAGACCCATCCTCATGCCGCAACCGAAGATAGCGACAGGCCCCGCCCCGGCCAAGCGCGGCGTGGCGGCCCCCGCTTGCGCCGGCGCCCGGTCTCGGTGAGGGTCGGGGCGGTCCCGCAGCGAACCCCGCCTTCAGGAGCCCCCCATGCAGAAGCCTCGCGGCCGCCAGTTCTTCGCCAATCCCGGCCCGACCAACATTCCCGACAGCATTCTCCGCGCGATCGACCGCCCGGCGCAGGACTTCATGGAGGAGCCATTCATCGCGCTGGTGCGCGACTGCACGGCGCGGCTGAAGCGCGTGCTCGGCACCTCCGGCGAGGTGTTCATGATGGCGTCGTCGGGACACGGCGCGTGGGAGGCGAGCCTCGTCAATCTGTTCAGCCCTGGCGACACGCTGCTGATGCTCGAGTCCGGCTACTTCTCGGAGTCCTGGACCGAGATGGCGCGCAAGTTCGGCCTGAGGGTCGAGACGGTCAGTGCTGATCGCCGGCGCGGTGTCGACCCCGCCGCGGTCGAGGGCGCGCTGCGGGCCGATACCGGCCACGCCATCAAGGCGGTCTGCTCGGTGCACAACGAAACCAGCACCGGCGTGACGGTGCCGCCGGCGGCGATCCGCGCCGCGATCGACGCGGCGAAGCATCCGGCGCTGTTCCTGTCCGACACGATCTCCTCGCTCGCCTCGATGCCGTTCCGGATGGATGAGTGGGGGATCGATCTCGCGGTCGGCGGCAGCCAGAAGGGATTGATGCTGCCCACCGGCATGGCGTTCACCGCCGTGAGCGCGAAGGGCATGGAGGCGCATCGCAAGGCGACGCTGCCGCGGCACTACATGGACTGGTCGGTGATGCTGAACCGGCCGCATCGCAGCTTCGTCGGCACCGTGCCGACGCAGATGTTCCACGGACTCGCCGAGGCGTTGCGGCTGATCGAGGAGGAAGGGCTGGAGGCGGTGTTCGCGCGCCACGCGCGGCTGGGTGCGGCGGTGCGCGCGGCCGTGCGGAGCTGGTCGGGGAATGAGGGTCCGCAGATCTACTGTGTCGATCCGGCGCGGCAGTCGAACAGCGTCACCGCGATCCTGATGCCGGATGGGCACGATGCCGACGTGCTGCGCCGGCATGCAGCGGCGCGGTACAACGTGTCGCTCGGCGGCGGGCTCGGGGCCCTGGGCGGCAAGGTGTTCCGCATCGGCCATCTCGGCGATCTGAACGAGCCGATGGTGCTGGGCACACTCGGGGCGGTCGAGATGAGCCTGCGCGATCTCGGCATTCCGCACGGACGGGGCGGGGTCCAGGCGGCGATGGACGCGCTGGCGTAGCCGTTGTTGCCGGGCGGCTGTTTCCGGGCAGCGAGCTGAGAGGCGGCCTTTCGCCGCGGGCTGCGATGGGGCGTGAGGTGTTGTAGGCGCCGACCTCTGGCATCAGTCCCGCAGCGAATCGGCACCCAGACGCCTGGCGAGGCTGTTTCGCGGACCTTCCCCGAGGGAGGTCCCGCCAGCAAACGTACCTCGGCAGCCCGAAGCAAACATGGGTGGGGGGACCACGCTGGTCCCCCCACACCCCCTGCATCAGCTCAGCGACGGCGGAACCAGCGCCGCAAGGCCGCGAACAAACCCCCGCCCGACGGCGCACGCGTCAGCGGAATCCCTGGCGTTGGACCGCGATGCGACACGTGCGGGCGCGACGCCGGCGGCGGCAAGGCCGACGCGACCGAATACGCACGCACATCGCCCGCGGCGATCAGGCGCCGCTCGAACGCGACCACACGATCCACCGGCTCAGGCAAACGACCGCGCTCCAACGCATTGGCCTGCGCGGCCGCACCGCCGAAATCCCCCGCGCGACGCAGGATGTCGACGATCCGCACCTGCTGTTCGAGGTCGGGCGGCGGCCCCTGACGGAACAACGCCACCGCCGTCAGCCGCCACTCGCGCGCGAGATCCGCCTTGCGCGTGTCATCGGCCACCCAGGCCGCCTGAAGCGTCGCCTCGGCCGCCGCGTGCAACTCGCCCGTCTCCTCCAGGATCATCGCCCGGCACAGGAACCGACGCGCGAGCGGCGGATACGAGACCTCGGCCAGCAACGCCCGATACGGCCCGCCGGCGACCACCGCCGCGATCGCCTCGCCCGCCTCATCGAGCCGCGGCGCCGCATAGCCGCAGGTCGGACACTGCTGCAGCCAATACGCCATGGTGCTGCGCATGGTCTCGCCCGGGCGGAGGTCGAGATCGGGCGGCCCGGCCGGGCCCGTGCCGCGCACCTGGCGCTGGCGGCTCTCGCGACCGCACACCGCGCAGGTGATGCTCGTCTCGGCGACACTGCCCATGGCGCCGGAACGGTAGCTTGAGCCGAGCGCGCGGGGAAGCGCGCGTCTGGTCACTCTGCGATCAGCTTCACCCATCGGCCTGCCTCAACCTGCTGATCGGGGCCGAGCCCGTTCATCAGCCGTAAGCGCTGCTCCGTCCGCGCCACCGGCATACCCCGCGCGAGCGACGCAACCGTCTCGCCCCGCCGCACCTGGTGGGCGCGCACCCGCAGCGGCTGGATCGCCGCCGCCGCGCACGCCGAGGAACGCCCGATCGAGGATCTCGGCCGCGACCGAGCCGAGTTGCGCCCCGAGTTGCCGATCGAAGCGCTGGGCGGAGTGGCGCGCCACCACGTGGCCCATCTCGTGGCCGACGATGCCGGCGAGTTCCGCCTCGTCCGCGGCGAGCGCCATGATGCCGCGCGTGATGTAGACATAGCCCCCGGGCAGGGCGAAGGCGTTGATCACATCGGTGTTCAGCAGGGTGAAGGTCCAGGGGCCCTCCGGCCGCTCCGAGAGCGGGGCGAACCGGAAGCCGAGCTCGCGCAGATGGTCGGCCTGGGGACCGCTGAGCGCGCCGCCGAACTGGGCCAACACCTTGGGGTGCTCCTCGACGCCGATGCGGGCCTCGGCCTCGCGGGAGAGGAACAGGCTCGACTGCGCGCTGGCCGGAGCGCTGAGCGCGAGGGCAAGGCCAAGGGCGAGGAGGAAGCACCGCATAGGCCGCGAGACTAGCATGCGGGACCGGGAGCGGTTCGGGAGTCCTTCGGTCTTGTGATGAGCCAGGGAGTGGGAGGCGACCGCCCCGCGACCTCTTCACGCCTGTGGCACGGCTTGCAAAAGCGCCGGACCCGATCTAAGCACGCCGGCGTGTCGGCTTGACGAGTCAGAGCGGGCGTAGCTCAGGGGTAGAGCACAACCTTGCCAAGGTTGGGGTCGAGGGTTCGAATCCCTTCGCCCGCTCCAGTCGTCGCAGTCCCGAACGCTCTCCACCATAGTTTCCGCCGCGCTGAGGCGCAGGGCTGGCCGAGGGTGGCGCGGCGGGGTTGATACTTCGCGGCCGCAACGAGGGGCTTCGGGCCGTCTCTCTCGCGTCTGTTCTCTCTGAACCTTGGGACCTGGGCGAGTCAGTCTACAAGGATCGGAGCGTTGTTTTTCCATCGCTCTGTTGCAGGCGGGATGGTTCGGATTCGGCAATCCCACCGCCCGGGCGATCGCCCCCGAACCGCTGAATCCACCGCCTCGCCCCCGAGCCCTCCCCGCCATGTCTCGCATTTTGAGCGCCTTGGGGCATGGTGTTACCGTCCTGCCATGACACACGCAGCGGCAAAGCGTCCGACTCGGGAGCGCAAGGCATGACGTGTACAAGTATCGACTTGATCTGACAGACGTTTGGTTCTGGCGTGGTGGGTGTCCGCCGGATGGGATCTGTCGGATGCCGCTGTGGGTCATGCTGCGGCGCTGAGGTTTTGTCTATCGCGTGCGATGGGCAGGCTGTCCAG
>CALKJX010000078.1 GCA_937995555.1 uncultured Elioraea sp. | reverse complement strand
GTAGTCATGGGGCTCGAACGCGGCGATCACCGTGCGCGCGAGATCGGCGGCGTCCGTGCGGTCGCCGCTGTTCCAGGCCGGCTGGCCGCAGCAGGTCTGCACCGCGGGCACGTCCACCGCACAGCCGGCATCCTTCAGCAGCTTGATCGCCGCGAAGCCGACGGTGGGGCGGTAGAGATCGACAAGGCAGGTGACGAACAGGCCGACGCGCGGGGGGGACTGGAGCATGTCGGCACTCTAGCGCGAGGCGCGGGCCGCGACCAACGGGAACGGCCCGCGGATGGGGGGGCGTGAGGGAACGGGCGCCCATCGCGGCGAGCCGCGATGGGACCCGCCAGCGTCCTCCCCCCATCCTCTTCTCAGACCTGGCTCGTCCACTGGATCGGCACCCAGTCGAAGCCGTCGCCGTCCTTGCGCACGTAGCCGGTCGCCGGGAACGGCCAGTGATAGCCGATGACCGGCGTCCGATCGGCGGCCGCACGGTCGAACAGCCGCCGCCGCGTCTGCTCCGCCACCGCGGCGTCCATGTCGAACGCGATGTGCCAGCCGGGCCGGCGCAGGTTCACGGTCGGATGGTTGGTGACGTCGCCGAGGATGATCAGCGTGCCGTTGCCGGACTGGACCGAATACGACGTGTGTCCCGGCGTGTGCCCGTATGTCGGAACGCCGCGGATGCCGGGGGCCACCTCGGCATCGCTGGCGACGCGCCGGATGCGCTCGGCCGGGTAGGGGGCGAACCGTCCCTTCACCATCGCCGCGGGCTGGGCCGGCGCGCGATCGCCCATCCAGAACGCCCATTCCGTCTCGGGCACGACGAGCTCGGCGTTCGGGAAGCGCGCCTGACCCTCGCGGGTGACCAGGCCCGAGACGTGATCGCCATGGAAGTGGGTGAAGACGATCCTGTCCACCTGCGCCGGATCGATGCCGGCGGCCCGCATGTTGTCCCACATCGTGCCGGCGGTCGGGGCGAGCAGCCCGCCCGTGCCGGTGTCGAACAGGATCAGTTCGCGGCCGGTGTTCACGAAGGTGATGTTGAAGGTGATGTCGAGATGCCGGGTCGGCATGAAGTCGCGCGCGAGCGCGGCCTCGACGGCCGCCTTGTCGGCGTTGCGCACGAAGCCCTCGCCGGGGTTCGGGCGGCGGTTGAAGCCGTCGTTCACCACCGTGACCTCGTAGTCGCCCACCTTCATGCGGTAGAAGCCGGGCGCCTGGCGGCCGGCCTGGGGCGCGGCGGCGCGCCCCGGGCCGGTGGTGAGCAGCGCCGGCGCGGCGAGCGTGGCGGCGCCGGCCGCGAGCATGTGGCGTCGGTCGAGGCCCATCCGGTCCTCCCCTCGATTGTTGCGGAGCGGTCGCATGGATAGGCCAGAACCCTTCGCCGCGCCGCGCACGCCCGCGTGATCGGGCGGGTTGCCGTCGCGTCCGTCCCGGCCCATCTCCTGTGCCGGTGGAGAGGAGGGGGCGATGCCGCGGGACGGCGAGGACAGGCGGGCGAGGAACGTGCTGGGCGGGCCGCTCAAGGCGTGCTCGCACGACCCGTTGACCGGCTGGCTCCGCGACGGGTGCTGCAACACCGACGAGCACGATCTCGGCCTGCACACGGTGTGCGCGCTGATGACCGAGGAGTTTCTTGCCTTCAGCAAGTCCCGCGGCAACGACCTCTCGACCCCGCGTCCCGAGTTCGGCTTCCCGGGACTGAAGCCGGGCGACCGCTGGTGCCTCTGCGCGGCGCGCTGGCAGGAGGCGCTCGAGGCCGGCTGCGCGCCGCGGGTGGTGCTGGCCGCGACGCATGTCAACACGCTCGCGGTCTGTTCCCTGCTCGATCTGAAGGCGCACGCCGCCGACCAGGCGTGACCAACGTCAGGCGATCGCCGCGGCGCTGATCCGGCGCACGCCCGCCGCCGCCATCTCGGCCCAGGCCCTGGCCAGCGACCCGTCGAGGTCGATGCCGCGGCAGGCGTCCTCGATCACCGCGGCCGCGAGGCCGAAGCGGCGCGCGTCGAGCGCGGTCCAGGCGACGCAGAAATCGGTCGCGAGCCCGCAGAGATGCACCTCGCGGATGCCGCGGCTGGCGAGATAGCCGTCGAGGCCGGTGCGGGTGGTCCGGTCGGCCTCCAGGAATCCCGAGTAGCTGTCCACCTCGCGGCGGTAGCCCTTGCGAACGATCGCCTGGGCGTGGGGGATGTCCAGCCCGGGGGCGAACGCGGCGTCGGCCGTCCCCATCACGCAATGATCCGGCCAGAGCACCTGCGGGCCGTAGGGCAGATCGATGGTCTCGAACGGCGCCCACTCGGGATGCGCGCTGGCGAAGGAGAGATGCCCCGGCGCGTGCCAGTCCTGGGTCAGCACGACGTTGACGTAGCGGCGCGCCAGCGCGTTGATCACCGGCACGACCGCGTCGCCTTGCGGCACGGGCAGGCTGCCGCCGGGCAGGAAGCCGGCCTGCACATCGACCACGATCAGCGCGGTCTCGGGGCCGGGCGGCGCGGCGCCGGCGGGGCGGTTCGCGGGCATGGCGGCGACCCTCGCGGAGGACAGCCCGGACCCTAGCCGGCCGGCCCGGCGGGCGGCAATGGCGCGGCCGGCTCAGCCCGGCGCGATCGGCAGGCGCATCTCCACCCGCGTGCCCCGTCCGGGGCTGCTGTCGATCGTCAGCGTGCCGCCCGCCTGGCCGACGAAGCCGGAGACCATCGCGAGGCCGAGCCCGGGGCGCTCGCGATAGGCGGCGGTGGTGAAGAACGGCTCGCGCGCCTGGGCCAGCACCTCCGGCGTCATGCCGACGCCGGTATCCTCGACGGCGATGCGCACGTGGCCGCCGTCGCGGCCATCCGGCCGCGCCGCGAGCCGCACCGTGATGGCGCCGCCGTCGGGCATGGCGCGTGCGGCGTTGTCGAGCAGATGGCAAAGCGCGAGCTGGAACTGGCGACGGTCGGTCAGGATCCCGGGCACCGGCTGCGCCGCGTCGAGGTCGAGGGTGATGCCGTCGCGCAGCCCGGCGCGGAATTCCGCCAGGCACTCCTCGATCGCCGGCAGCGGGGCGACCTTCTCGACGCGCAGGAACTGGTTCTGGATGTGGGACAGGAGGTCGGCGACCAGTCGGCCGCCGCGGTCGGCGGCGCCGATCATCGAGTCGAGGGTGCGCCGCTCCTCCGTCCCGGTCGCGCGTTCGCGCAACATCTCCGCGCCCATCACGATCGGGGTGAGGAGGTTGTTGAACTCGTGCGCCACGCCGGCGACCACGCGTGTGACCGCGTTCTGCCGCTCGAGCGCATCGATCCGGCGCTGGGCGGCGATATTGCGCTCCGCCTCGTCCAGTGCCTGCGCGGTCGCCGTCTCGGCCCGGCGGGCGGCGGCGAGCAGCCCCGCCGCGGCTGCGGCCAGCAGTGCCGTCAGCAGCAGGGTGATCAGCCCGTAGCGCAGCGTGTCCCGCCACCAGGGCTGGTAGATGTCGTCGACATTCGTGCCGACACTGGCGATCAGGCCATAGGGCTCGACCGACTGGTAGCCGTACAGCCGTTCGCGGCCATCGATGATGGAGCGGCCCCAGTACACGCCCGAGACGACGCCGGAAGGCATATTCATGTGGTCCACGGCGAGGCGCTGCATCAACTGGCTCTCCGGCCCGAGGCGCTGCATCGCCAGGGTCGGCGGGCTGCGCGCCAGCAGCTCGCCGTTGGGCCGGATCAGCACCGCCACGCCGTCGGTGCGGACCAGGCTGGCGAAGAACCCCTCGATGTACTCGGCGGCGACGCCGACGAAGATGATGCCGCCGAAGGTCCCGTCCTCGGTCGTGCGCCGGCGGCTGACGGTGAAGACGCGCTGGTCCGAGACGCGACCGATGATCGGCTCGCTGACGAAAGTGCCCTGGTCGGCCTGGCGCTGCGCGAGAAAGTAGCCGCGGTCGGCGACGCTCGTGCCCGGCGCCCATGCCGCGCTGCCGGCCCGGACGCGGCCCTCCTCGTCGGCCATCCAGACCGAGGCGATGTGCGCACGGCGGTCCGCGAAGTCGGTGAGCATGCGCCGGACCGCGGGCGAAGTCTCGATCTCATGCCAGGAGAGGCCACGGATCACCAGGTCGATCTGCTGCAGGATCGATTCCTGCGTCTCCAGCACACGGCCGATATGCTCGGCCGCGACGGCCGTCTCCTGCACGCTGATCCGTTCCGCCTCGCTCGTCGTCTGGTCCCAGCGGTCCTTGGTGATCAGGCCGAAGGCCACCAGCGGCACCAGCACGGCCAGCCCGATCGCGACCCGCACCGCGCGCACCAGGAACGCCATCGATCGGCGCGGCGGCGCGGCCGTCACGCTGCTCGGCGGGAGGGCGGGCGGCGAAGGCTGTGCGGCTGGAATGGCGCGTCGTCCGTCCTGCGGGCGGGCTCTCGGCCGCCGCGGTGCATGGCCCGCGCCGGCGTGGTGATCCTTCCCTTGTGCAAAGGGATCGGGATTTGCAATGGAAACATGCGCGCGCCGAGCCGGATGTGGCGTGCGTCACAGCGACGATGCGGGAATGTCGCCAGGTCCCCGATGGTCGGAGCGAGAGGATTCGAACCTCCGGCCCCTGCGTCCCGAACACAGTGCTCTACCAGGCTGAGCTACGCTCCGACGGGGGATCAGGCGGCGCTGTATAGGCAATGCCCCGACGGGGGGCAAGCCGTGCGGGTCAGGTCAGGGCGGCGGCGGTGCGCGTGCCGGGACGCAGCGTGGCCAGCAGCGGCAGCACCGCCTCGGCGCCGTCGGCGACCGCATAGAGGTCGCGCACCGAAGGTTCCGCGAAGCCCGCGCCGATCGCGGCCTCGATCGCGGCGATCAGCGGCCGTGCGCTGCCGGCCACGTCGCACAGCACGATCGGCTTGTCGTGCAGCCGGAGCTGGCGCCAGGTGAGGATCTCGATCGTCTCGTCCAGCGTGCCGAGCCCGCCGGGCAGCATGACGAAGGCGTCCGCCAGTTCCGCCATGCGCGCCTTGCGGGTGTGCATGGAGTCGACCTCGATCATCTCCTGCGCGCCCTCGTGCGCGACCTCCCAGCGGGCGAGGAAGGTCGGGATCACGCCGGTGACGAGGCCGCCGGCGGCGAGGCAGGCATCGGCGATCCGGCCCATCAGCCCGATCCGGCCGCCGCCGTAGACGAGCCTGATCCCGGCCCCGGCGAGCGCCCGGCCCAGCGTCTCGGCTGCGGCCGCATGGGCCGGGTCGGCGCCGAGGCGCGAGCCGCAGAACACGGCGATGGCGCGGTAGGGATGCTGCATCGACACCTCCTTGCCCGCCTGCACTAACGCGGGGCGCCGGCCCTGTCACTTGCGCCGCGCGTTCGGTCTGACACGATCGTGACGCGCCGGGCTTGGCCGCGCGCGGCACCATCACCGGGCCGGGATCCGCCCAGCCCATCGCCAAGGGGAACAGTCCGACATGAACCAAGCGTTGCTTTCCGCCGCGCTCGCGGCCGCGATCCTCG
>CALKJX010000077.1 GCA_937995555.1 uncultured Elioraea sp. | reverse complement strand
ATTGCCGGTGAAGGCAAGGCCGAGACTCTCGAGCAGCGCGGCGGCGGCCGGCGCCATCACGCCGGCAGCGCGACCGACCGTGAGGCTCTCGACCAGGTTGACCACCAGATCGGGCGGATCATCCGCCAGCATACGGGCGAGTGTGCCGAGGTCGAGCCCGGCGGCGACGCGGCGCGTGCACCAACCGGCCTCGATCAGCGCGGCCTCGACGGCACCGACCTGCTCCATCACGTCCTGCTCGTCAGGCGGTGCATCGGGCGGCACCGCCTGATGCAGGATCACGCCGCGACGCGTGTCCGCTGCCGAAGCACGGTGCGGGCCAGCGCCGAGTCGAGGATCCGGTCCATCAGCCATGCGAAATCGTATCCCGCGAGGCGCGTGAGGATGGGCAGATCAGAATGCGTCGGATTGAGTCCGGCAAGCGGGTTCACCTCGAGAAACTGCGGCACCCCCTCGGCGTCGCAGCGCAGATCGATCCGCCCGCCGTCGCGGCAGCCGAGCGCGCGCCAGGCCGCCAGCGCGACCTGTTCGGCCGCGCGCGCCGTCGCGTCCGTCGCGATCGCGTAGTCGACCCGGCCGTGCCAGTCCTCCTTGGTCGCGAGCCCGTACACGCCGCCATGCGCGGTCGCGTTCAGCCGCACCTCCATCGCCGCGATCGCCTGCGCCTCTGCGCCGGTCCCGACGATGCCGACGGTGAACTCGCGTCCCGGCAGGTAGGTCTCGACCAGGACGGGCTGGCGGAAGCGCGCGAGCAGGTCGCGGCAGGTGCGGGCGAGCGCCGTGCGGGTCGTGCAGCGGCTCGCACCCTCCACGCCCTTGCCGGTGCCCTCGGCGATCGGCTTGGCGAAAACCGGAAACGGCAGATCGATCGCCGACGCGTCGCCCGGCTGCTCGATCACGGCGAAGGGCGCCGTCGGCACGCCTGCATCCCGCACCACACGCTTGGTGTGGCCCTTGTGCAGGCAGAGCGCGAGCACAAGACTGTCGGAGAACACGCAGGGAATGCCGTAGGACTCGCACAGCGCCGGCACGAGCGCCTCGCGGCCGAAGCCGGCCAGCCCCTCGCAGATGTTGAACACGAGATCCCAGCGCTCGCCGGCGGCGAGGCGGCCGACCAGCGCACGGTGATGGCCGATGCGCTCGACCGCGAAGCCGCGTGCGTTGAGATGATCGTCGATCGCATCGATCGTGGCGGCGCTGTCGAACTCGGCCGTCTCCTCCTCGCTCAGTCCCCCGGCAAGCCAAGCGTCGCGCAGATCATAGGTGAAGCCGACGCGCAGGCGCCGCGCCATACCGCCGTCAGGCATGGGGCACCCCCTTCGCCTGCGCCGCGACGTCCGGCGGCACGATGCGATCGGCGCCGAGCCCCCCTCCCGGATCGGTGTAGCGATAGACGCCGCGTTCGAAGTTGCGCAGCAGCAGATCCTCGCCGTCACGGCCGACCAGGTAGTCGGGGAGCAGGGGGATCTTGCCGCCGCCGCCCGGCGCATCGACGACGAAATGCGGCACCGCGTAGCCCGTGGTGTGTCCCCGCAGCCCCTCGATGATCTCGATGCCCTTCTCGACCGGGGTGCGGAAATGCGCCGAGCCCGAGATCGGATCGCACTGGTAGAGGTAGTAGGGTCGCACGCGCAGCTTCAGCAGCCCGTGCATCAGCGCGCGCATCGTGCCGATCTCGTCGTTCACGCCCTTCAGCAGCACCGTCTGGCTGCCAAGCGGGACGCCGGCATCCGCAAGCCGCGCGGTCGCCTCCGCCACCTCGGGCGTAAGCTCGTCGGGGTGCGTGACATGGATCGACATCCAGAGCGGGTGGTAGCGGCGCAGCATGCGCGTGAGATCGCGCGTGATCCGCTGCGGCAGCACCACGGGCACCTTGGTGCCGATGCGCAGGAACTCGACATGCGGGATCGCGCGCAGACGTGAGAGCAGCCACTCCAGCTTCTCGGTGGCGATGGTGAGCGGATCGCCGCCCGAAAGCAGCACGTCGCGGATCCCGGGGTGGGCGGCGATGTAGTCGATCGCGCGCTGCCACTGCGTGGTGCTGAACGTGTACTCGCCGCCCCCGCCCACCATGCGGCTGCGGGTGCAGTAGCGGCAGTACGTCGAGCAGAAGCCGGTGGCGAGGAACAGCACGCGGTCGGGATAGCGGTGTACCAGACCAGGCACGGCAGCGTCATGATCCTCGCCGAGCGGATCGTCCGCTTCGCCCGGCACGCGCAAGTATTCGCCGTTCACCGGAACATGGGTGCGGCGCAGGCCCTGCGTCGCATCGTGCTCGTCGAGCAGGCTGGCGTAGTAGGGCGTGATGCCGACCGGAAGCGGACCGGTGTGGCGTGCGACAGCGCTCTCCTCGTCCGGCGAGAGGCGGATGACGCGGGCCAGACCGCGAAGGTCACGGATGCGATGCTGGAGCTGCCAGCGCCAGTCGTTCCACTCCGCGGCCGTGGCGTCGGGCCAGAAGCGTCGACGGAATGCGCGCGCGCGCGCCGATTGCGGGAACGCGGCGCCACGCTCGCGCTCCTTCACCGTGGCGGCAAAGACCGGCCTGTCGAGGGCGCCCGCGCTGGCCGGCGCGGACGCCACGCTGGATGGAGGTTCGGCTTCGGGGGCCTCCAGATCGCGATCCATGCTGGCTGTTTCCCTTCGACACCCGTCTGTCCTGGGTCCGGCAGGCCCCCTGGCCGGAGTGCCGCGCGATGCGGCGTCGTGGCGCGGGCGCGTCGCCACCGGCTTCGCTCCATAGTGCAAACAAGGGTGAGTCGCCAGTATTTCCGTCAATCTCCCGCGCCATCATCGGGGATGGAAAAACCCATGACCACCAAGGGGTTGAGGTCTGGCAAGGCCGGCACCGCTCACAGAAGCAAAATATCCACCCAGCCCGTTTACTGGACAAACATCCAACAGCAAAGAGAATAACGGGATGATTATTGAAGAGCCTCCATCGCGCCGCTCATCCATCGCCCTGGCCCGCAATGTCCGGCTCGGCTGACGAACATCTCCCGCGATCCGGCATCTCCATTCGCCGACCCGGCAGCGTGATTGTGCAGGCGGCGTGTTCGGTGAATCGTTGCCGTATCGAGATGCCGTGCCGGAATGCCTTGCGAGCACCGGATGCAGATCGGGTCCGGGCGCCAGCCACGGCTGCCCCCGGCCGATGCGCCGACGGGTCGGCCGCTGGCACGGCGGTGGCGAATACCCAGATAGGGCGTGGCGGGACCGCACCAGCCCGCCTTCCTTGGAGGAGGACGCCAAGCCATGACTGTCCCACGACGCGCCATGTTCCGTCTCGGCGCAGGGCTCGCGGCGGCGGCGCTCGCGCCATCGCTGCGGGTCGCCCTCGCCCAACCGACCGGCCCCTTCACCCTGCCGCCCCTGCCGTACGCTTACGACGCCAACGAGGCGGCGATCGACGCACGCACGATGGAAATCCACTACCGCTTCCATCATGGCGGCCAGGTGAACGGGCTCAACGCCGCGGTCGCCGATCACAGTCGGATCGCGGCCATGCCGTTGGACCAGATTCTCATGCGGCTCAGCGAGATGCCCGAGACCATCCGCACCGCGATCCGCAACAACGGCGGCGGGCACGCCAACCACTCGATGTTCTGGGTGATCATGGGAGGCCGGGGAGGCGAGCCGTCCGGCGAGCTCGCCGCCGCCATCACCCGCGACTTCGGCGGGTTCGCCCAGTTCCGTGAGCGTTTCGACCGCGCCTCGATGGGCGTGTTCGGATCAGGCTGGGCGTTCGTGACCGTGAACCGGCACGGCGGGCTCGCGGTCGTGCAGCGGCCGAACCAGGACAACCCGCTGATGGACGGCGAGCGCGTGCTGATGGGCAACGATCTCTGGGAGCACGCCTACTATCTGCGCTACCAGAACCGGCGCGCTGAATATGTGCGCAACTGGTGGAACGTGCTCGACTGGGGAAGGATCGGCGAACGCTACGCCGCGGCGAAGGCAGGCACGCTGACAATCTGAGGCAGCGGGGAGGCGCAGAGCGGCCTCCCCGCGCGTCACTCGGCGCCGGCGATCGGCTTCGGCTGGTCGCCCTCGCCGGGCAGCGACTGGAGGGAACCGTTCGTGCCCTCGCCGTGGCCGTTCATGGCCTGCTCGACCGCGGCCTCGACATCCGTCTCGCCCTCGTAGCCGTTCGGTCCGCGGCGCGGCTGCTGCGGCTGCGGGTTCTGCTGACCCTGCATCTGCTGCATCGCGTTGAGGATGCGGAAATAGTGCTCGGCGTGCTGGAAGTAGCTCTCGGCCATGACGCGGTCGCCGCCGGAGGTGGCGTCGCGGCCGAGCTGGAGATACTTCTCGAAGAGCTGCTGCGCCGTGCCGCGCAGGCGGACATCGGGGCCGTTGGAATCGAACACGTGGTTGCGATTCATCGGCTGATGCCGGTGCTGATGGCGGCCGCCCTGGTGATGGCCGCGCCCGCGCATGCGCTTAAGGTTCATGTCGTTTCACGTCTGCCGTTGTTGCCGCAGCGTCCCCGCCCGGTCTGCCCGGGCGCCCCAAGACCGCCCATGGCGGCCCGCCCATGAGGCCGGCGCCCGTCCAGGGCCAATCCGGCGACGCGTCGCTCTCGCTGGGCTTGCTCGCACCCTAGTCCGCGATCCTCGGCTCGCCAACCATTTTTTCCGCGTGGCGGAGCACCATGGCACGCGGGATTCCGCCCAAATCCTGCCGCAATTCGCCGACGCCGAGCCCGCGGGCCGCCGCCACCCGGCTGACATCAGCTCCCTGCCCTGCTCCGAGTTCGAGCACCGCCACCCCATCGGGCAGCAGGATGCGGGGCAGATCCGCAAGGATCGCGCGGTGGGCATCAAGGCCATCCACGCCGCCATCGAGGGCGGCATGCGGGTCATGGTCGCGCACTTCGGCCTCGAGCGCGGCGATGTCGCCGCTCGGAACGTAGGGCGGATTGGCCAGCACGAGGTCGAAGCCGTCGTCCAGCGCGGCCGACCAGTCGCCGCAGAGGAACAATGCCCGATCCGCCAGCCCTGCCCGCGCAGCATTGGCGCGCGCGACCGCGAGCGCAGCGGGCGAACGATCGACGCCAACGCCAATAGCGGTCGGGAATTCGCTGAGCGCGGCGAGCAGCAGCGCCCCGGAACCCGTGCCGAGGTCGAGCACGCGGCGCACCGAGGGGCGATCCGGCAGGGCGGCGAGCGCGGCCTCGATCAGCGTCTCGCTGTCGGGCCGTGGGATCAGCACGTCCGGCGTCACGATCAGGTCGAGCGTCCAGAAGCCGCGCGTGCCGGTCAGATGCGCGGCCGGAACATGCGCCGCGCGCCGCGCGATCAGTTCGCGGAACCTGGCTGCCTCCGCAGCCCCGACAGGATCGCGCGCCTCGGTGGTCAGCAGGCCAGGGGCACGGCCGAGCACGTGGCCGAGCAGCAGCCGCGCCTCGCGCCGCGGCTCCTCGATGCCGGCCCCGCGCAGCACCGTTGCGGCCGCGCAGAGCAGCGCCCCGATCGTGTCCGTCACGCCCCTTCGGCCATCAGCGCCGCCTGGTCCTCGGCGGTCAGCGCATCGATCAGCTCGTCGAGCTCGCCGGCGAGGATCCGGTCGATCTTGTGCAGCGTCAGCCCGATGCGGTGGTCGGTCACACGGCCCTGCGGCACGTTGTAGGTGCGGATGCGCTCGGCGCGGTCGCCGGTGCCGACCTGGCTGCGGCGGAGATCGGAGCGCGCGGAGGCCTTCGCCTCGCGCTCGCGCTCGTAGAGCTTGGCGCGCAGGATCTTCATCGCGCGCGCGCGGTTCTTGTGCTGGCTCTTCTCGTCCTGGCAGGCGACGACGATGCCGGTCGGCAGATGCGTGATGCGCACCGCGCTCTCGGTCTTGTTCACGTGCTGGCCGCCAGCGCCCGAGGCGCGGAACACGTCGACGCGCAGATCCGCGTCGTTCACCTGCAGATCGATCTCCTCCGCCTCGGGCAGCACGGCGACGGTGGCGGTGGAGGTGTGGATGCGGCCCTGACTCTCGGTCACCGGCACGCGCTGCACGCGGTGCACGCCGCTCTCGTATTTCAGCCGCGCGAACACGTCCGTGCCGGTGATCTCGGCCACGGCCTCGCGATAGCCGCCGAGATCGTTCTCGGAGACGTCGAGCACCTCGAAGCGCCACCCGCGCCCCTCGGCGTAGTGTCGGTACATCGCGAACAGGTCGGCGGCGAACAGCGCCGCCTCGTCGCCGCCGGTGCCGGCGCGCACTTCGAGGATGGCATTGCGTCGGTCGGCCTCGTCGCGCGGCAGGAGGGCGATCCGCACCGCGTGGTCGAGTGCGGCGACGCGGGCCGCCAGCGCCTCGGCCTCCTCCTCGGCCATCTTGCGCAGCTCGGGATCGGCGGACTCGTCCCCTGCCATGGCGCGGGCATCCGCAAGCTCCCGCTCGGCGCGGCGGAGCGCCGCGACCTGATCCGCCACCGCCTCGATCTCGGCGAGCTCGCGCGAGGCCGCGACATAGGCCGCGCCGTCGAGCCCCTCGGCGAGCTTCGCCCGCAGTTCCTCGGCGCGGGACAGCACACGGTCGAGCCGGAGGGTGAAGCTCTCGTTCATCGTCTGACGCGGGCAGGAAGATCGGCGATCGGCATCGCATGCTGCGCGCCGCTCGCGAGGTCCTTCACCTGCGCCACAGCCGACGCAAGCTCGTTCTCGCCGAGGATGACGGCGGCCCGCGCGCCGATCCTGTTCGCCCGCTCCATCCGCCGCTTGAGATTGCC
>CALKJX010000076.1 GCA_937995555.1 uncultured Elioraea sp. | reverse complement strand
CGCACGACCCGGCGGCCTACGAGGCGTTCCTGCGCGAGATCGGCTACCTGCTGCCCGCGCCCGCCCCCTTCAAGGTGCGCACGGCCCATGTGGACGACGAGATCGCGCGCATCGCCGGGCCGCAGCTCGTCGTGCCGGTGTCGAACGCGCGCTACGCCCTGAACGCGGCGAACGCCCGCTGGGGCAGCCTCTATGACGCGCTCTACGGCACGGACGCGCTCGCGCCGGTCGATCCGTCCGCACAGGGCTACGATCCGGCGCGCGGGGCGATGGTGATCGCCAAGGCACGCGCGGTGCTGGACCAGGCGGCACCGCTCGCGAGCGGCAGCCACGCGGACGCGACCGCCTACGCGATCGCCGACGGCGCGCTCGCGGTCACGCTGAAGGGCGGGGCGAGGACGGGCCTGCGCGACCCGTCGCAGTGCGTCGGCTACGCGGGCGATGCGGCCGCGCCATCGTCGGTGCTGCTCCGCCATCACGGCCTGCACATCGAGATCGTCATCGACCGCGGCCACATGATCGGCAAGGACGACCCGGCGGGGGTGGCGGACGTCGTGCTGGAGAGCGCGGTCACGACCATCCAGGACTGCGAGGATTCGGTCGCGGCGGTCGATGCGGCCGACAAGGTGGATGTGTACCGCAACTGGCTCGGGCTCATGACGGGCAAGCTGGCCGCGACCTTCCCGAAGGGCGGGCGGATGATCGAACGCCGTCTGAACCCCGATCGGAGCTGGACGGCGCTGTCGGGCGGGGCCGTGACGCTGCACGGCCGCAGCCTGATGCTGGTGCGCAATGTCGGCCATCACATGATGACCGATGCCGTGCTGGACGCCGACGGGAACGAGACGCCCGAGACGATCCTCGACTGCGCGGTGACGAGCCTGGTCGCGCTGCACGACCTCAAGGGTCTCGGCCGTGTGCGCAACAGCCGCACGGGCTCGGTCTACATCGTCAAGCCGAAGATGCACGGGCCGGAAGAGGTGGCGTGGGCGGACGCGCTGTTCGCGCGCGTCGAGGACCTGCTCGGGCTCGATCGCTACACGCTGAAGATGGGGATCATGGACGAGGAGCGGCGCACCACGCTCAACCTCGCCGCCTGCATCGCCGAGGTGCCCGACCGGGTGGTGTTCATCAACACCGGCTTCCTCGATCGCACCGGCGACGAGATCCATACCTCGATCGAGGCGGGCGCGATGATCCGCAAGAACGACATGAAGGCGACGCCCTGGATCGCGGCCTATGAGGACAACAACGTCGATGTCGGGCTCGCCTGCGGGCTGCCGGGTCATGCGCAGATCGGCAAGGGCATGTGGGCGATGCCGGATCGGATGGCCGAGATGCTGAAGCAGAAGATCGGGCATCCGAAGGCGGGAGCGAACACGGCGTGGGTGCCCTCGCCCACCGCGGCGACGCTGCATGCGCTGCACTACCACGAGGTGGATGTGGCGGCGCGCCAGGCGGAGATCGCGAAGGGAGGACCGCGCGCGAAGCTCGGCGACCTGCTGACCTTCCCGGTGGCGGACCGGCCGAACTGGAACCCCGCCGACCTCCAGGCGGAGCTCGACAACAACTGCCAGGGCATCCTCGGCTACGTGGTGCGCTGGATAGACCAGGGCGTGGGCTGCTCGAAGGTGCCGGACATCAACGACGTGGGGCTGATGGAGGACCGGGCGACGCTGCGGATATCGTCGCAGCACATCGCGAACTGGCTGCTGCATGGTGTGGTGAGCGAGGCGCAGGTGATGGAGACGCTCAAGCGCATGGCGGCGGTGGTGGATCGGCAGAATGCGGGCGATCCGGCCTACCGCCCGATGGCGCCCGGTTTCGACGGTGCGGCGTTCCGCGCCGCGTGCGACTTGGTGTTCAAGGGCCGGCTGCAGCCGAACGGCTACACCGAGTTCCTGCTGACGCAATGGCGCCGGGAGGCGAAGCGGGCGGCGTAGTGAAAGGTCCAGGAAACTCGGTTTCCTGGCGGGAGAGCCCGAGAGGGCAGCGCCCTCTCGGTCGTTTCCTACCCCGCCGCCGGCACCCCCGCCTCCACCAGCGCCGCCTGCTGGCGCGCATCCACCGTCGCGGTGTCGAAATCGGCGATCAGCTCGTTGAACAGCCGGTGCCAGTTCAGCTCGGCCTTGAGCCGCAGGAACACGCTGCCGAGCCCGATCGCGGCCCGGTCCATCAGCACGAACTCACGCGGCGGCTTCACCCCGCCGATGCGCTTGAGCCCGGCGTGCACCTGCATCGCCACGCGCCGTCCGAACTGCGGATCGTCGGACTCCTGGATGCGCCGCGGGCGATCCTCCATCAGCGGCTCGTAGAGGAACTCGGCCCAGAGATTCAGCACCGCCATCTTCTCGTGCGTGAGGTCCTTGAACCCCCAGACCGTGTAGGCGTGATGCGCCTTGTCGATGTCCTTGTCGCGCATCGCCTCGTAGAGGTCGATCACGCCGCGGATGAACCGGGCCGGAAAGACCCGGATGCAGCCGAAATCGAGCAGGTTCATGCCGTCATCAGCACGCGCCTGGTAGTTGCCCATGTGCGGATCGCCGTGGATGATGCCGTAGCGGTAGAGCGGCACGTACCACGCCTTGAACAGGTTGAGCGCCAAGCGGTTGCGCACCTCCTGGGGTGGGTCCTCCTTGATCCGATCCATCAGCGGCCGGCCGTTCAGCCACGTCATGGTCAGCAACCGCGGCGTGCAGTAGCCCTCGATCGGCACCGGCACGTGCACGTCCGGCTCGCCCGCGAGCATCAGCGTATAGAGCCGCATCTGCGCGGCCTCGCGCGCGTAGTCGAGCTCCTCGCGCAGCCGCTCGGAGAGTTCCTCGTAGATCTCCTCCTGCTGGATCGCGTTGTCCATGCGGCGATAGACCGCGATCGCGAGCTTGAGCTGGCGCAGATCGGCCGCGACGACGCTGGCCATGTCGGGGTATTGCAGCTTGCACGCGACCGCCGTGCCGTCATGCAGGGTCGCGCGGTGCACCTGGCCGAGCGAGGCGGCGGCGGCGGCCTCGCGGCCGAAGCTCGCGAACTTCGCCTGCCAGTCGGGGCCGAGCTCGGCCTGCATGCGGCGGTTGACGAAGGGCCAGCCCATCGCCGGCGCGTTCGCCTGCAACTGCGACAATTCGGCCGCGTATTCGTCCGGCAGCGCATCGGGGATGGTGGAGAGGAACTGCGCCACCTTCATCAGCGGGCCCTTCAGCCCGCCCAGGATCGCCTTCAGCTCGCCGGCGTGCTCGTACCGGTCGCTCTTGAAGCCGAACAGCCGCTCGCCGGCGACGCGCGCGGCGATCCCGGTCACCGCGCCCGAGGTGCGCGCCATCCGGCGCAACTGGCCGAACAGCGACGGCCCCTCGTCCCGCACCACCGGGGCCTCGCCCGCCATCAGGCCATCGCCTGTTCGAGCTCGTCGATGAAGCCGCCGATCACGTCCAGGCCTCTGGTCCAGAACGCGGGATCGGAGGCGTCGAGCCCGAAGGGAGCGAGCAGCTCCTTGTGCCGCTTGGTGCCGCCCGCGCGCAGCATGTCGAGATACTTGGTCTCGAAGCCCGGGTGCCCGTCGCGGAACACGCCGTAGAGCGCGTTCACCAGGCAGTCGCCGAAGGCGTAGGCGTAGACGTAGAACGGCGAGTGGATGAAGTGCGGGATGTAGGCCCAGTAGAAACGGTAATCCTCGGCGAAGCGGAAGGCGGGGCCGAGACTTTCGGTCTGCACGCCCATCCAGATCTCGCCGAGCCGTTCGGGCGTGAGCTCGCCCGTGCGCCGCTCGTGATGCACGCGCTGCTCGAAGCGGTAGAACGCGATCTGGCGCACGACCGTGTTCAGCATGTCCTCGACCTTGCCGGCGAGCAGCACGCGGCGGCGCCTGGCATCCGTCTCGCCGTCCAGCATGGCGCGGAAGGTCAGCATCTCGCCGAACACCGAGGCGGTTTCGGCCAGCGTCAGCGGCGTGCCCGACATCAGGTAGCCGTTCGGGCCCGCCAGCACCTGGTGCACGCCATGGCCGAGTTCGTGCGCGAGCGTCATGACGTCGCGCGCGCGGCCGTGGTAGTTCAGCAGCAGATAGGGGTGCGCCGAGGGCACGGTGGGGTGAGCGAAAGCGCCCGGGGCCTTGCCGGGTTTCAGTCGCGCATCGATCCAGGGGCGGGTGAAGAACCGGTCGCCCACATCGGCGAGATCGTCGGAGAAGGCGCGATAGGCGCTGCGCACGCGGGCGCAGGCCTCGGCCCAGGGTATCTCGCGGTCGTCGTCCTCCGGCAGCGGCGCGTTGCGGTCCCAGTATTCCAGCTTGTCGAGGCCAAGCCAGCGCGCCTTCAGCGCGTAGTAGCGGTGCGAGAGGCGCGGGAACGACGCCGTGACGGCGGAGACCAGCGCCTCGACCACCTCGTCCTCGACCATGTTCGACCGGTTCCGATAGCTCTCGGGCTTCGGATACCGGCGCCACGTGTCGATGATCTCCTTGTCCTTGGCGAGCGTGTTGGTGACCAGCGCGAACAGCCGCACGTTCCTACCGAGGCTCTCGCCGATCGCGTGCGCCGCCGCTTCGCGCCGGGCACGGTCGGCGTCGGAGAGGCGGTTCAGCGCGGCCGAGAGCGTCAGCGCCTCGCCGTCCACCGGGATGCGCAGATCGGCGAGCGTCTCGTCGAACAGACGGTTCCAGGCGGCGCGGCCCGTCACCTCCTTCTCGTGCAGCAGCTTCTCGATCTCGTCGGAGAGCTGGTGCGGGCGGAACACGCGCAGGTCGCGCAGCCATGGCCGCCAGTCCTCGAGCGCGGAACCCGCGATCTTCGCCTCCAGCGCGGCGTCCTCGAGCCGGTTGAGCTCCAAGGTGAAGAAGATCAGGTGGCTGGAGATCGCGGTGACCCGCTCGTTGCACCCCTGGTAGAACTTGCCGATCGCCGGGTCGGTCGCGTCCTCGGCGAAGACCAGCTGGGCGTAGGACATCACCCGGCCGAGCGTCTCCTCGATGCGCTCGAAGCTGGCGATGGCGGCGGCGAGCTCGCTGCCCGACAGGGAAGCGAGCCGACCCTGATAGCGTTCGGCGAAGGCCTTCGCGTCGGCCTCGGCGCGATCGAGATCGGCCTTGATCTCCGGACTGTCGCGGCCGGGGTAGAGGTCGGTGAGGTCCCAGGCCGGCAGGTCGGAGGCGGTCTCGCCGCCGGGAACAGGGGCTTCGGGCGCGGCAATCCGGGGGGCTGGGGCCGTCACGGGCTTGTCCTGGCTGGGTGTCGGGGCCACTCGGATATGGCACGTCGGGCATGGGCTGCAACCGGCCCGGGGTTGAGGGAGGGGTCACGGTGGCGCGCGAGTATCCGGACTGGCCGAACTGTGCCGCGCTGATGTTCGCCTGCGCGCGGCGCTATGGCGACCGCCCGGCGCTGTGGGCCAAGCGGGAGGGCGCGTGGCGACCGACCGCCTGGCGCGAGGTCGGGCGGCAGGCGGCTTCGCTGGCCCGTGCCTTGCGCGCGCGCGGCGTCGCTGCCGGCGACCGGGTGGTGATCGTCTCCGAGAACCGGCCCGAGTTCCCGATCGCCGACACCGCGATCATGGCCCTCAGGGCGATCTCGGTGCCGACCTACACCACCAACACGCCCGCCGATCATGCCCACATCCTGCGCGACTGCGGCGCGCGGGTGGTGGTCGTCTCGACCCGTGCGCTGGCCCGGCGGGTGCTGGAGGGCGCGTCGGAAGCGGGCGGGCTCGACCTGCTGGTGGCGATCGACGATCCGGGCGAGACCGGCATCCCGCTGCTGCGCTGGGAGGAGGCGGTCGCCGACCCCTCTCCGCCCGACGACGTCGAGGCCGAGGCCGCGCTGATCCCGCGCGAGCAGACCGCCTGCCTGATCTACACCTCCGGCACGGGCGGCACGCCGAAGGGGGTGATGCTGCCGCACCGGGCGATCCTGTCGAACTGCCGCGGCGCTTTCGAACTGCTGCGCCCGCTGAACCTCCAGGACGAGACCTATCTCTCGTTCCTGCCGCTCTCGCACTCCTACGAGCACACCTGCGGGCAGTTCTTCCTGCTCTCGATCGGCAGCCAGATCCACTACTCCGCCGGCGCCGACCGGATCGCGGCCGAGATGCTGGAGGTGCGCCCGACCGTCATGACGGCGGTGCCGCGGCTGTTCGAGGTGATCCGCGGCCGCATCCTCGCCCAGGTCGAGCGCGAGGGCGGCTGGAAGCGGCGCCTGTTCGACCTGGCGCTGGACCAGGGGCTGAAACGCGTGAAGGGCGGGTCGCTCGGCCTGTTCGGCCTGATCGACCCGCTGCTCGACCGGCTGGTGCGCGCCAAGGTGCGGGCGCGCTTCGGCGGGCGGCTCAAGGGGATCATGTCGGGCGGCGCGCGGCTCGACCCCGAGATCGGGCGGTTCTTCCTCGCCCTCGGCATTCCGATCATGCAGGGCTACGGCCAGACCGAGGCGGGCCCCGTGGTCGCCGCCAACCCGCCCGACCGCATCCGCATCGACACGGTCGGCCGGCCGCTGCCGGGCGTCGAGGTGCGGATCGCCGAGGACGGCGAGATCCTGGTGCGCGGCGAGCTCGTCATGCAGGGCTACTGGGGCAACGAGGAGGCCACGAAGGCCGCCATCACGGAGGATGGCTGGCTGCACACCGGCGATGTCGGCACGCTGGACGCCGACGGGTATCTGCGCATCACCGACCGCAAGAAGGACTTCATCAAGACCAATGGCGGCGAGATGATCAGCCCTGCCCGGGTCGAGGGGATGCTGATGCAGCAGCCCGGCATCGCCCAGGCGGTGGTGGCGGGTGACGGCCGGCCGCACCTGGTCGCGCTGATCGTGCCGGCCGAGGGGGCGGACGAGGTGGCGGTGACGCTGGCGGTGGAGGCGGCGAACAAGCGGCTGGCGGTGGCGGAGCGGGTGCGCAAGTGGCGCCTGGTCGAGCCGTTCACGATCGAGAACGGGATGATGACGCCGACGCAGAAGATCCGGCGGCCGGCGGTGCTCGGGCAGTACCGTGAGGCGGTTGCAGGGTTGTACCGTTAGCCGTTGATTTTGCGCACTTTCAGCACTTTAAGCTTTATGGCGTTAAGCCTCAATCGAGGCTGCGCGCCGATCGCTGTCCCGCAGACGATCGGCGCGCCTCGCCACCCTACTCCGCCCCTGCGTCAGGTTCCGACGCGCACCGGCGGTCGACGGGCTGGCGCCAGGTCAATCCGCGCTGACCGGAGGCACAGCCGAGGCCGCGTGCGCGTCGCCTGCGGCAGGGGAATCGGGCGTTGCGGGCACCGGTGGCGGCGGACAGCCCTTCTCGCGCGCCGCGAGGTCCATCGCGTCGCGCTCGCCTTTCATCGCCGCGATCGTCTCGGCCCGGTCGGTCGTCGCCGCCAGGCCGAACAGCGCCGGCCACAGCAGCACGAGA
>CALKJX010000075.1 GCA_937995555.1 uncultured Elioraea sp. | reverse complement strand
CCGGCCCGCCTCGATCGCCGCGGCCAGCGCGGCGCGGTGCGCCTGGGCGGCGTCCCTGCTGCGCCGTGCCGGGGCGCGCAGATCCCGTGCATCGCAGTCGGGACGAAGGGGAAACGGCTGACCCATGGCGAGACGCCGTTGCTCGCCAGCGTGCATCAGATCCGGCCCGCGTCGGCGAATCCCTGATGAGTCAGAGCCGGCAGGACTTGGTGTAGTGGAGAAACGCAGCGCAGGTCCGCCGCCCGAACCCGGTCTCCCCGCCGTGCGATCCGCTGCGCAGCAGCATCTGTTCCGCCACGGCGGTGCGACCTCGTCGGTTTCGAGGATTCGCCGAGGAGCCCCTGGGGTATCCGGCGATCGCCGGGGCGGCGGTGCAACCGCCGCTCACGCCGCGCGCCGCGCCTCGTGGATCGCGCGCCACACCCGCTCCGGCGTCGCCGGCATGTCGAGCGCCGTGACACCGAGCGGGCGCAGCGCGTCGATCACCGCGTTCATGATCGCGGGCAGCGAGCCCGCGCAGCCCGCCTCGCCGCAACCCTTGGCGCCGAGATGGTTGGTCTTCGCCGGCACCGGGTGTGAGGCGAAGCCGATCGGCGGCAGGTCGGCCGCGCGCGGCAGCGCATAGTCCATGAAGCTGCCAGTCAGGATTTGGCCGGACTCGTCATAGACCACGCGCTCCATCAGCGCCTGACCGATCCCTTGCGTCACACCGCCATGCACCTGGCCCTCGACCAGCAGCGGGTTCACGATCGTGCCGAAATCGTTGACCGAGACATAGGAGACCACCTCCACCAGGCCGGTGTCGGGATCGATCTCCACCTCGGCGACGTGGCAGCCGTTCGGGAAAGCCGACGGTGCCGCGTCGAACACGTGATCGACATCGAGGCTCGCGGGCACGCCCTCGCCCTTGATCCGCCCTTCGCGCAAGGCGGCAGCGAGCTCCATGATGCCGACGCCGCGATCGGTGCCGACGACGACGAAGCGGCCGCGCGCGAACTCGATATCGGCGTCCGCCACTTCGAGCATCTGCGCGGCCGCGCGCCTGCCCTTCTCGATCACCTTCCCGGAGGCCTCGACGATCGCCGCCCCCGAGGCCATCAGCGACTTCGACCCGCCCGTGCCACCGCCGGCGATCAGCAGGTCGGAATCGCCCTGCACCAGCCGGATCGCCGAGAACGGCACGCCGAGTTCGGCGCTCAGGATCTGCGCGAAGGGCGTCCAGTGTCCTTGCCCGTAGTCGAGCGTGCCGGTGACGATCGTCACCGTGCCGTCGGCGTTGAAGCGGATGCCGCCCATCTCCTTCGCCGGCGGGGCGGTGACTTCGAGGTAGTTGCCGATGCCGATGCCGCGCAGCTTGCCGCGCCGACCGGCCTCGGCCCGGCGCGCGGCGAACCCGTCCCAATCGGCCGCAGCCAGCGCCGTGTCGAACAGGGTGGTGAAGTCGCCGCTGTCGTAGACCGAGCCTGAGGCCGCCTTGTAGGGAAAGGCGTCCGGGCGGATGTGGTTGCGCCGGCGGAGCTCGATCGCGGGAATGCCGCTCTCGCGCGCGGCCGCCTCGATCAGCCGCTCCATGAAGTAGTTGCCCTCGGGCCGGCCGGCGCCGCGATAGGCCGAGACCGGCGTGGTGTTGGTCATCACGCACTTGGTTGCGACCTCGATGAGCGGTGTCGCGTAGTTCGACTGCACGTTCTTGACGAAGTTGCCGGTACCCATCAGCGGCGCGACGGTCGCCATGTAGCCGCCCATGTTGGCATACGCGGTCAGCCGCACGGCGAGGAACCGGCCGTCCGCGTCGAGCGCGAGCTCGCCCACCACCTCGTGGTCGCGGCCGTGCTGGTCGGAGACGAAGCTGCCGGTGCGCTCGTCCGTCCACTTCACCGGCCGGCCGAGCTCCTTCGCGGCGTGGAACAGGCAGACATACTCGGGATAGGCCGAGGCCTTCATGCCGAACGAGCCGCCGACATTGCCGGTCAGCACGCGCACCTTCTCGACCGGCACCTTCAGGATGTCGTTGGCGAGCTGGTTGCGCAGACCGAACACGCCCTGGCTGCCGACATGGATCGTGTAGCGGCCGGTCGCGGCGTCGTAGGTGGCCAGCGCCGAGCGGGGCTCCATGGCCGCGACCACGACGCGGTTGTTGCGCAGCCGCACCTTCACGGTGTGGGCCGCCTTGGCGAAGGCCTCCGCGACCTTGGCGCGGTCGCCGTAGTGGAAGTCTAGCACCACGTTGCCGCCCGGCCGGTCGAACAGCGCCGGCGCATCGGGCGCGGCGGCGGCCGACGCCTCGGTCACCGCGGGCAGCGGATCGACATCGACGACCACCGCCTCGGCGGCGTCGCGCGCTTCGGCCCGCGTCTCCGCGATCACGCAGGCGACCGGATCGCCAACGAAACGGACTCGGTCGGTCGTGAGCGCGCCGCGCTCGGGCGCCTGCATCGGCGTGCCGTCGGCATTGGTGAAGGCGAGCGTGCAGCGCAGCCGGCCGTAGCCCGCCGCGTCGAGATCGGCGCCGGTGTAGATTGCGCGGACGCCGGGCATCGCCTTCGCCACCGCGGTGTCGATGCCGCGGATCACCCCGTGCGCGTGCTGGCTGCGCACGATCGCGCACCAGAGCTGGCCCGGCAGCGCGATGTCGTCGGTGTAGCGGCCCTGCCCGGTCAGCAGCACGGGATCCTCGTTGCGGGGCACGGGCTGGCCGATCCCGAAACGCATGGTCGTGCCGTCGGGCATGGAGGTGTCCGGCATCAGGGGCTCTCCCGGGGATGGAACCGGCCACAGAGTAGGCGCTGAAGCCGGCTTGACCAGCCCCCCGGGGGGCGGATCAGTCCCCCGCCCGGAACGCATCCGCGATCCGGCGCAGCGTGCCGTCACGCCCGACCACGATGACGTCGAAGCGCAGTTCCGCCCCGAACCAGGCGGGCTCCTCGGCCATCAGCGCCTCGGTGGCAGCGAGCAGCCGCGCGCGCTGGCGGGCGGACAGGGTCTCGGCCGCCTCGGCGGCGCGGGCCCGCGCCTTCACCTCGACGATCACGGTGAGGTCGCCGCGCCGGGCGACGAGGTCGATCTCGCCGGCCTCCGTGCGGCACCGCCGCGCCAGGATCACGAACCCGTCAGCCTCGAGCGCGCCGGCCGCCCGCGTCTCGGCGTCGCGGCCGTAGCGTTCGGCCCTGCGCCTCGGCGATGATGACGCTCGACTTCCGGGCGGTTTATTGCTAGGAAGTATCATACCGTTCGCATCACGGCCGGGAGCGGTGGACGCAGAGGGCTGATGCATGGCGGACTGGAACGAGATCGCCCGCTTGGCGATCGCAGCCATCCCGGCGGAACAGCTTCGCGGCGCGGTGCTCTATCTCGACCGGCGCGTGATTGCGCCCGGCGAGGCCGTCCCGACCGGACGCGACACGCTGATCGCCGACCGTCCGGCCGCGCTCGCCTTCCTCGATCTCGCGCCCGCCGCCAACTGGGGCCATCCCTGTCGCTATCTGCTGATCGATCTCGCCACCGGCGCGGTGCGGGCGGCGGAGGCGACCCATCCGCCGTTCCTGCGCGGCGCCGCGCCGACCCTCGCCGCGATCGCCAAGGGCGCCGAGGTGCCCGACTGGACCCTCGCCGCGCCCCTCGAGCCGCCCGACTGATCCCCGCATGCTTCCATCCCCCCACCCAGACCGGGACAGAGGAGACCTGAGACCATGGCCATCAGACCCGAACCCGCCGTTCCCGAGCTTTCCGCGGCCACGCGGCGCGCGATGGAGCTCTCGCTGCGCAGCCTCTCGCCCCGCCAGGTCGAGCGCACCAATCTCTCGGTCGTGACGGCGCCGCAGGCCAAGGGTGCCCGCCTGCTCGCCTACCGCCAGGCGATCCCGATCGAACGCGACAGCATCGTCGTGTTCGCCGACGAGATGCCCGGGGCGAACTGGTCGCATCCGTGCCGCTACATCCTCTGCGACGCCCGGACCGGCGAGCCCTACACGGAGATTCCCGCGCGCTTCCCGCTGGAACTGCGCACGCCGAAGATCGCCCTGCACACGTTCCATGAGCCGATCGTGCTGCGCCCGGGGCTGTACTGGCCGATCAAGCCGCGGCCGGGCTGCTTCAGGCGCGTGCCCAAGGGCCGGCGCTACGCCATCCTGTTCTCCGGCGCCTCGAACGCGCGGCATGTCAACGACATGGAGTTCCTCTACCGCACGCTGCGCGACCATTACGGCATGCCGGATTCCGACATCATCTGCCTGAACCATGAGGGCACGCTGAACTACAACGGCAATCCGAAGCCGATCGTCGCCTGGCCGGGCGATGGCACGGCCTACCGCATGCCGATCAAGGGCAAGGGCACCAAGGCCGACCTCGACGCCGCCCTCGACGACATCGCCGCGCGCATCAAGCCCGAGGATTCGCTGCTGATCCACACCAACAACCATGGCGGCTGGGGCGGCTGGGGCAAGTCCTATCTCTGCGT
>CALKJX010000074.1 GCA_937995555.1 uncultured Elioraea sp. | reverse complement strand
GTGTGCGCGACCGGTTGGTGCGCATCGTGCTCGCCGAGTGGGAGGAGTGGGGGCGGCAGTTCACCGACCATACCGGCAGCGTGACGGGCGCCCCGGCCGTCGAGGGACGGTCCGAGGAGATGGTGGAGGCGTTTCCGGCGCTGGTCGCCTACTGGTCAGCGGTGCCAGGCGGCGAGGCGACGATCGCGCGCAACCGCGCCGGGCTTCGCATGGCCGTGACCGATCCGGCCAACGCGCCGCTGCTCTGGGCAGACGTGCCCTGGAGCGCCGCCTTCCTGTCCTACGCGCTGCGCGCCGCCGGCTACGACGCGGTCGATGTGCCGTCCGCGCCGGCGCATTGGATGGTGGTTGACCACTTGCTGGCGCGTGCGGCGCGGTGGCCTGGGCGGGCGGCGTTCCTGCCCTGGCCGCCTGACGCCTATGCGCCCGCACCAGGCGACATCCTCTGCGCCACCAGGGCGGAGGCGCGCGGACGCTATGTCGGGCCCGCCGACCGATCCGCCGAGCCGGGTCGTGCCGTGCCGATGCATTGCGACATCGTGGTGGGCCGGCGCGAGGGTGTGGTGGAAGCGATCGGCGGCAATCTCGGCGATGCCGTGCGGATGAGCCTGCTGCCGGCCGATCCGACCGGTCGGTTGTACGAGAGCGCGCCGCCCGAGGCGCCGGAGATGCCCGCTTGGTTCGTCGTGTTCGAGAACCGTGCCGGCGCGGTGCGCTGATCAGCCCGCGAAGATCGAGGCGGGCGCGTCGCGGCGCAGACTGGCCCCCAGCTCGCGGCCTAGCCACGCGGCCTCCTCCGGCCGCCCGACCACAGCGCGCTTCAGCAGGAACGTGCCGTCCTCGGTCGCCACCAGGCCGACGAGACGCAGCGTTCCATCGGCACGGATCTCGGCATGGCCGCCGATGGGGGTGCGGCAGGATCCGTCCAGTGCGGCCAGCATGGCGCGCTCGGCGCGGCTGACGGCGGCGGCATCCGGGTCCTCGATGCCCGACAGGAGGTCGTGCAGCTCGGTGTCCTCGGCGCGCACGGTGATGCCGACGATGCCCTGGCCGGCGGCCGGCACCATCATCTCGGGGTCGAGGATGGCGGCGGCCTCGTGGGCCAACCCGAGCCGGCGAAGCCCGGCGAGTGCGAGCAGCGTTGCGTCCATCGCCCCCGAACGCAGCTTGTTCAGCCGCGTCTGCACGTTGCCGCGGATCAGCGTGATCGTGAGGTCGGGCCGGCGATGCAGCAACTGGGCGGCGCGCCGGACCGAGGAGGTGCCGACGACGCCGCCCGGCGGGATCGCCGCGAACGGGTCGGCCGCATCCGCCGGGCCGCAATGCGACGCCAGGATCAGCGCGTCGCGTGCATCCTCGCGCGCCATGCAGCAGGCGAGCACGATCCCGGGGGGCAGCTCGGTCTCAAGGTCCTTCAGGCTGTGCACGGCGAAATCGACCCGCCCGTCCAGCAGCGCCTCGTGGATCTCCTTGGCGAACAGGCCCTTGCCGCCGACCTCGGCGAGCCGCTTGTCCTGGATGCGGTCGCCCGTGGTGGCGATCGCGTGCTCCTCGAACGCCTCGGCCTGACGCAGCACCGGGCAGAACCCGGTGAGCCGCGCCATGAACAGCCGCGTCTGCATCAGCGCCAGCGGACTCGCCCGCGTACCGACGCGAAGCGGCAATGGCCTGCGGTCGTGCCTCGGCGCGGTGTGGCGGCGGCCGGCGTCGCTCTCGCCGGCGGGATGGCGTGACATGGAGCGGGTCCCTACAACGCGGCCGAGATGGTGGGAAGCGGGTGGATGTCATCCCAGGGTCACGGAGCGGTGCTGGGGATCGAGACCTCGTGCGACGAGACCGCAGCCGCATTGCTGGACGGCATGGGCCGGGTGCTGGCGGAACGGCTCTGGAGCCAGACCGCCGAGCACGCACCCTATGCCGGGGTCGTGCCCGAGATCGCGGCGCGGGCGCATCTCGCCCGCCTGCCCGGCATGATCGAGGCGGTGCTGGCCGAGGCCGGGGTCGCGCCGTCGGCCGTGGCGGCGACCGCCGGGCCCGGCCTGATCGGCGGGCTGATCGTCGGCGCCCATCTTGGCAAGGGCTTCGCGCTCGCGCGCCGGCTGCCGTTCTACGCGATCAATCACCTGGAGGCGCACGCGCTCTCGGCGCGGCTGCCGGGGGTCGCGGACGAGCCGCCGGCGTTTCCGTATCTCACGCTGCTGGTCTCCGGCGGGCATTGCCTGCTGGTCGAGACGCGCGGGCCCGGCGCGCACGCGGTGCTGGGGCGGACGCTGGACGATGCGCCGGGCGAGGCGTTCGACAAGGTCGCGAAGATGCTGGGGCTCGGCTGGCCGGGCGGGCCGGCGCTGGAGCGGCTGGCCGCCGGGGGGGATGCCGAGCGGTTCGCCCTGCCGCGCCCGATGCTGGGCCGGGAGGGATTCGATTTCTCGTTCTCCGGCTTGAAGACAGCGGTGGCGACGATCCTCGCCGGCTATCCGGCCGGGGCATTGCCCCAGCGCGATGCGGCCGATCTGGCGGCCGGGTTTCAGGCGCGCGTGGCCTGGACGCTCGCCGACCGGGCGCGGCGAGCGATGCGGGCGGCCAATCGGTGCAGGGTGCTGGTCGTGTCGGGCGGGGTCGCCGCGAATCGCGCCGTCCGATCGGCGCTGGCGGAGGCGGCCTCGGGCGAGGGGTTCACCCTGGCGGTGCCGCCCCCCGTGCTTTGCACCGACAACGCGGTGATGGTGGCGTGGACCGCGATCGAGCGGCGGCGCCTCGGCGATCCGGGTGCGGACCTGGGGGTGCCGCCCCGCCCGCGCTGGGCGCCGTAGCTCGGACGAGGGTTGCGCTGGCAAGGGCCGGAGAGGCCTCTCGCCCCCGCATCCCCGCGTGCACCATCAGCGTGCGCGCTGAACCGCGAAGTCCACCACGTCGATCAGCGCGCGTCGTTCGGCGCTGTCGGCGAAACGCGCCAGCGCCGACTTCGCCGCCGCGCCGAACGCCTCGGCGCGCCGCAGCGTCTCGGCCAGCGTGCCGTGCCGGCGCATGAGCCCCTGCGCGGTCGCGAGATCATTCGGGCCCTGCTCCTGGTCCTCGATCGTGCGCCGCCAGAACGCGCGCTCGCTCTCGTCCCCGGCGGCGAAGGCGAGCAGCACCGGCAGCGTCACCTTGCCCTCGCGGAAATCATCGCCGACCGCCTTGCCGAGCTGCACCTGGTCGGCGTCGTAGTCGAGCACGTCGTCGACGAGCTGGAACGCGAGGCCGAGATTCATCCCGAAGGCTTCGAGCGCGGCCTCGTCCTCGGCATCGCGCTCGGCCACCACCGCGCCGATCCGCGTGGCGGCGGCGAACAGCGCGGCGGTCTTGCCGCGGATCACGTCGAGATAGCGCGCCTCTGTCGTTGCGGTGTCGTTCTGCGTGACGAGCTGCAGCACCTCGCCTTCGGCGATCGTCGCCGCCGCGCGCGAGAGGATCGCCAGCACCGGCAGCGAACCGTCCTCGACCATCAGCTCGAAGCTGCGACTGAACAGGAAATCGCCCACCAGAACCGAGGCCTTGTTGCCGAACACCGCGTTCGCCGAGGCGAGGCCGCGACGAAGCGCGCTTTCGTCCACCACGTCGTCGTGCAGAAGCGTCGCCGTGTGGATGAACTCGACGCAGGCGGCAAGCTTCACGTGCCGGTCGCCGCGATAGCCGCACAGGCGCGCCGCGGCGAGCGTCAGCATCGGCCGGAGCCGCTTTCCGCCCGCGGCGACGATGTGCGCGGCGAGACGCGGGATCAGCTCGACCGGACTCTGCATCCGGGCGACGATGACGCGGTTGCACGCCTCGAGATCCGCGCGGACGAGTTCGGCCAGCACCTCGAGCGCGTCGTCGCGCGTCGCGGCCGGCCTCTCCTCCGTCATCCGCTCGGCCACCGCGCGCACGCGCCACTCCGTCCCTGCTTGACCCGTTGAACCGATGGCCAGGATATTGGCCGGGTCAGAACGGGGTCAAGGCGAGGCCGAGCCCTGGCCCCGGGAGAACCGGCGTGCGGGAACTGCTGCGGACCAACGACACCGTCCGACTGTCCTTCCTGCGCGTGCTGCTGCGCGACGCCGGAATCGACGCCATCGTGCTCGACCAGCACATGAGCGTGCTGGAGGGGTCGGCGTCTGCCATCCCGCGGCGGCTGATGGTCGCCGAGGAGGATGAGGCGCAGGCGCGGCGGGTGCTGCGCGAGGCGGGGGAGTGGAGCGGGACGCCGGGCTGAGCGCCGCGGAGACGAGCCAGGATCGGCTGCTCGGCGGGCGGGTGCAGCTCCGGCAGCCGCGCGCGGGCTTCCGCGCCGCGATCGATCCGGTGCTGCTCGCGGCTGCCGTGCCCGCGCGGCCGGGCGAGCGCGTGCTGGAGGCCGGCACCGGGAGCGGGGCGGCCGCGCTCTGCCTGCTCGCGCGCGTGGCCGGCTCGAGCGTCACCGCGGTCGAGCGCGACCCCGTGCTCGCGGAGCTCGCCGCGGGCAATGCGGCGCTGAACGGCATGGCCGACCGGATGGCCGTCATCGCGGGCGACGTCACCGCGCGCGCGATCACGCGCGCAGCCGCCCTCCTGGGCCCCTACGCGCATGCGATGGCGAACCCGCCGTTCCATCGCGACGGCACCCCTTCGCCGGTCGCGGCGCGGCGCCAGGCGGGCCACGAATCGCCGGAGGCCGTGCTCGCCGACTGGGTGGTGGCGATGGCGCGCCGGCTCGCACCACGCGGGACGCTCACGCTGATCCTGCCGCCGTCACGCCTGCCCGATGCGATGACTGCGCTGGTCGGCGCGGGGATCGGCAGCTTCACCCTGCTGCCGCTCTGGCCGCGCGTCGGCGCGCCGGCGCGGCGGATGATCGTGCAGGGGATCAGGGGCGGTCGGTCGCCGTGTCGCCTGACCGCCGGGCTCGTGCTGCACGGCGACGATGGGCGCTACACGCCGTCGGCCGAGCGCATCCTGCGCGAGGGCGCGGCCCTGCCGGTCAGCTGACCGACAGCCATGTCAGATTTGGCTCGCCTCCGGATGACGGAGGTGCCACAGCCGCTCATGCGCGGCGACCAGGCTCTCCATGTTGCGCCGCCGGTTGGTGTCCGGGCTCAGCGGGCGGCGCGTCAGCATCATCTCGAGGATGTGCAGCAACTGCTCCGCGACCTCGAAATCGCCCTGGTCGCAGGCGTGGTGGAAGGCGATGAGGATCTTGTCCGACAGGCGTCGGCTGTAGCGCGGCGGATGGCGCGAGGAGTCGCGTTCGCGCGCCTCGGCCTCGATATGCTCGCCACTCATGGCAACCCCTTGGCGATGCTCAAAGGCGGCATTCCTACTCCCATGCCCTCGACGCCGAGCATAGCGCGAATCTGACGTATCGGCGACCCGAAAACACCCCCCTGATCCTAGGCCCCGGGGCGGCGCAGATGGGCGCTGATCGTCCCGGCGATCTCGGCCGCCGGGGCGCCATGGCGGAACAGCGCGGCGAACCGCCCCTCGACGTCCATCAGATAGACGAACGAGGAATGGTCCATCGTGTAGGTCGTGCTCTCCGGGGGGTGAACCTTGGCGTAGTAGACGCGGTAGGCGCGCGCGACCGCCCCGATCTGCTCCGGCGTGCCGGTGAGCCCGATGATGCGCGGATCGAACAGGTCCACGTAGCGCGCGAGCGCCTCGGGCGTGTCGCGCTCGGGATCGACCGTGATGAAGAGAGGGGCGACGCGTGCGGCATCTTCGCCAAGCCGGTCGAGCACCTCGGCCATCACCTGCAGTTCGGTCGGACAGATGTCGGGGCAGTGGGTGAAGCCGAAGAAGATCAGCATCATGCGGCCGCGATAGGTCGCGTCGGTGACGGCCGCGCCGGTGTGGTCGGTCAAGGTGAACGGCCCGCCGATCGAGACCGAGGGCGGCACCGCCATGCCACCGAGCCGCTGCTCGACCCCGGCGTCCCGCTTCAGCCAGAGCGCCGCCCCGGTTCCGACGACGAGCATCGCGGCGAGCGCATAGGCCGCGAAGCGGATCGTGCGCAGCCAGCGGATCGTTGCCGGCGGCGGACCGGCGGGGGCCTTCGGGGGCGGCATCGCCCGGGTCCATACGCCCGGGCCGAAGCGTCGCCAAGCGCTCGCGAGCAGTCGTGATGCGAGGTCCGGAGCTCAGCCCGCGAATGGCACCGGCTCGCCGCCGGCGAAGAACCGCCAGAACGGATCGTAGACCAGGTCGGGGCGATGCTCGGCCGGGTCGTGGCCGGTCGGGATCGCCCAGCCGCGCAGATCGGGCGCCCAGGGAGCCCACGCGTCCAGCACCTTGAAATGCCGGCCGCCGCGGCTGTTGGAACCCCAGAGCACGAGCACCGGGCAGGCGATGGTCTTCTTGCCGAAGTCCTCCGAGTCCATCGCCAAATCGACCGACACCGTGGCGCGGTGGTCCTCGCAGACGGCGTGCATCTGCGCCGGCGTGGTGCAGCGGATGCATTCGGCCCTGGCCTCGGGGTGGTCGAGCGCCATCCGGAAGCCGACGCGCGCCCCGCGATCGTGGCCGGCCACCGCGAAGCGTTCGAAGCCGAGCGTCCGCAACACCGCGAGATCGTCCTTGGCCATGGCGCGGAAGGAGTAGGCGCTGTGATCGCCCCCGCCCTCGGGCTTGTCGCTGTCGCCATAGCCGCGCAGATCGGTCGCGACGATCGTGAAGCCCTGCGCGAGCGAGGGCGCGATCTTGTGCCAGGAGACCAGCGTCAGCGGGTTGCCGTGCAGCAGCAGGAGCGGCGGGCCCGAACCCGCGGTCGCGACATCGATGCCGACGCCGCCCACGGCGATGCGCCGGCGGGCGAATCCCGGCAGCAGCTCCTTGCCCCGGGGGATCAGCGGCGGCGGGACGGCAGGAGCGGGGCGGGGCGCGCGGGCGTCGTCGGGCATGGCGGTCTCCTCCGTCGCGCGCAGCCTTCGATCGACGCGCGACAGGTGTCAACAGTCGACGATTGGCCTCATCCGCCGCCTCCGCTTCCCTGCTGGCGGCCGGGCCGGTGCCGGGCGCGCGCATGGTGCTGTTCGCCGACCGCCGGGTAGTGTCGTTCGGCGAGCGCGAGGCCGGCACGACGCTGAAGATGCGTCCGTGCAACGGATTCGACGGGATCGAGTCGAGACCGACGGGGCGATCCCGCTGATCAACCTCGCGCATGCCGACCCCGCCGCGCTCGGCCGCGGCGCCGTGAACCCCGCCTCCGGCCGGATCGTCGGCGAGATGAACGTGATCCCGGCCTTCTCGACCTTCCGCGTGACCTCGCATGTGTCGCTGCGCGAGGCGCTGGGGATGATGACGCCCGCGCGCAGCACCGCGGCGGTGGAGCTCGCGAACGCGACCCTCACGCGCATGCTCGGCCGCTGCCCGCGCATCGGCGTCGCGGCAATCAACCCGCATGCCGGCGAGAACGGGCTGTTCGGGCGCGACGGGATCGAGATGATCACGCCGACCCTCGGAACCATCCGCGCGAGCGGCATCGACTGCGTGGGGCGGATTTGGGCGGACGTGGTCGTCATCCGCGCGCGCGACGGCGGCTTCGACGGCGTGGTGTCGATGTACCACGACCAGGGCCAGATCGCGACCAGGCTGCTCGGCTTCAAACAGGGCGTCACGGTGACGGCCGGCCTGAACGTGGTGTTCACCACGCCGGCGCACGGCACCGCGTTCGACATCGCCGGCAAGGGTGTGGCCGACCCGGGCGCGAGGCGCCGGGCGCTGGAACCCGCCGCGATCCACGCGCGCCGCGGGGCCTGAACGTCAGGCGATCGGCCGCCGCCGGATCAGCGCGGGGGCGGCGAGCCCGGCGTCCGGCAGGTCGACCGCGCCGGGTTCCGGCACCGCCGCAGCAGACGGGCGCACGATCTCGGCGCCGGTGCCGACGACGTTCCTGCCGACCGAGCCCCGGTTGGGAAAGAACGCGCCCAGCCGGTTCGTGTCGTTCAGCATCTCGGTGAGCGTGGCGTCGGTGGCGATCGCGGCCGACTGCACGCTCTCGCCCTCGATGTTGAACAGGTTCCAGTTGGCAGCCCGTGCGGTCGGACCGCGGGCGGCGATCAGCACCGGACTCGCCACCGCCACGCGCCAGCTTCGCCGGCGCCGGCACGTCCGCTCGCGGTCGTGTCCAGACCCTGTTCCATATCGGTCGTCCATGGCTTCCCCCAGGGCCAGTCCGCCGCCTCCTCACATGCACAGCGGCCACCCATGCGGGCGCCGCAGGATGACATCCCAGGATCAGCCCCCCCGATCGGAACCCGATTGCCCGTGACAGACGATCACCGGCAGCCCGTTGCGTGGGTGGGAGACGCCTGTGGCAAGTACATCGGCGTGCCCGCATTGCTCTCAGACCGCCGCGCTGGCTGATCAGCCCCGCGTCGCGGACACCAGCCCGAGCGCATCGAGGAAACGGCGGCGTCCGCTGACGATGTGCTGCTCGCCGGCGATGCGCGCGGCCTCCGGATCGCCCGTGCGGATCGCATCAAGGATGGCGCGATGCTCGGCGTTGCTCTCAGCCATGCTGCGCTGGCTGAACAGCGACTTGCGCCGCCCGAGATGGCTCTCCTTCACCAGCGCGTCATACATCTCCTTGGCCCGCTGGTTCCCGGCGTAGTCCATCAGCGCATCGTGGAAGGCGAGGTTGCGCTCATAGTATCCCTGCGCATCGCCGGCTTCGATGGCTCTCGCCATGGCGTCGATCAGTTGGGCGAGCTGCGCGCGCTGCTCTGCCGTCGAGGCGGCCGCCAGCCGCGCGCAGGCGAAGCCGGTGATCAGCCCGCGCATCTCCGAGATCTCCAGCGCCTGCTCGACGCTGATCTCGCGCACATACACGCCACGGTTCACGCGCGCCTCGACCAGACGCGCCTTCTCCAGCCCGCGCAGCGCCTCGCGCACCGGGCCGCGACTGACGCGCAACCGTGCGGCGAGGTGCTGCTCGTTGATCCGCTCGCCGGGTGCAAGCTCGCCGGTCAGGATCAGCCGCTCCACCTCGCGCTGCACCAGCGAGGTGAGCGATTGGGTGCGGACGATGTCGATCGACTGGGTGTCGAGCATGGCGCGTCCTCTGCCTGCATCGGCCGGGAAACTCAAACTGTTGACAGTTTACAGCATTTCGCGGCGATGGTAAGCAGCTTCGCCAGTACCACCGCCGGGGAACGTCGTCGCATGCCCATTCCTGCCGCCTCGTCCACGCTCGCCGGGCTGCGCGTGCTCGACCTCACGCGCGTGCGCGCCGGACCGACCTGCGTGCGCCCGCTCGCCGACTGGGGGGCGGACGTGATCAAGATCGAGATGCCACCCGCGCTCGAGAGCGGCGAGGGGCTCGGCGGGCCGCGCCATGGACCCGATTTCCAGAACCTGCACCGCAACAAGCGCAGCCTGACGCTGAACCTGAAGGCGCCCGAGGGCGTGGAGATCTTCCGCCGCCTGGTCGCGAAGGCCGACGTCGTGGTCGAGAATTTCCGCCCCGACGTGAAATCCCGCCTCGGCATCGACTACGAGGCGCTGAGGGCGGTGAACAAGCGCATCATCCTCGCCTCGATATCGGGTTTCGGGCAGGACGGTCCCTATGTGAACCGGCCCGGCTTCGATCAGATCGCCCAGGGTATGGGCGGGTTGATGTCGATCACCGGGTTGCCCGGCCAGGGCCCGGTGCGCGTCGGCATTCCGATCGCCGATCTTTGCGCCGGCATCTTCGCCGCCCAGGGCATCCTGCTCGCGCTGATCGAGCGCGAGAAGTCGGGCGAGGGCCAGTGGGTGCAGACGTCCCTGCTCCAGGCGCAGATCTTCATGCTCGACTTCCAGGCCGCGCGCTGGCTGGTCGACAAGGAGGTGCCGAAACAGGCGGGCAACAACCACCCCACCTCGATCCCGACCGGCGTCTTCCCCACGTCGGACGGACACATCAACATCGCGGTCGCCGGCGGCACGATCTGGGAACGTTTCGCGCGCGCGGTCGGCCGCGAGGACTGGATCACCAACCCGCTTTACGCCCGCGCAGCCGACCGTTCGAAGAACCGCGATGCCTTGAATGCCGAGATCGCGGAAGTGACGAAGACACGCTCTTCGGCGGAATGGGTGGACCTGCTGAACGAGGCCGGTGTCCCCACCGGGCCGATCTACTCGATCGACCAGGTGTTCGCGGATCCGCAGGTGCAGCACCTGAAGATGTCGGCCGCCGTCGAGAGCCCCGTGCGTGGGCGGATGGAGCTGGTCGCCCAGCCGATCGTGCTCTCGCGCACGCCCGCCTCGCTCGTGGCGCCACCGCCCGAGGCCGGCCAGCACACGGACGAGGTGCTCGCTGAGGCCGGCTACACGCCCGCCGAGATCGCCGATTTCCGCGCCCGCCAGATCGTCTGAGGAACCCCCGCCATGCCCGACGGATTGCTGCTCAAGACCGACAAGATGCTCGCCCACAAGGCGGACGGCATCGGTACCATGACGTTCAACAACCCCGAGCGCCGCAACGCCGTGTCGATGGAGATGTGGGAGGCGGCCGAGACCATCCTGGCCGATTTCCGCGACGATCCGTCCGTGCGCGTGATCGTCGTCACCGGCGCCGGCGACAAGGCGTTCGTCTCGGGCGCGGACATCTCGAAGTTCGAGAGCGAGCGCAACTCGATGGAGGAAGTCCAGCGCTACAACGCGCAGACGGCGCGGGTCTATGACCTGCTCTACGACCTGCCGAAGCCGACCATCGCGCAGATCAAGGGCTACTGTGTGGGCGGCGGCACCGCGCTTGCCGTGTGCTGCGACCTGCGCATCTGCGGCGAGGACAGCCGCTTCGCGATCCCGGCAGCCAAGCTTGGCCTCGGCTACGGCTTTGCCGGCATGAAGCGGCTTGCCGACATCGTCGGGCCCGCCTTCGCCAAGGAGATCCTGTTCACCGCCCGGCTGTTCGATGCCGAGGAGGCGCGGATCATGGGGCTCATCAACCGCGTCGTGGCGAAGGATCAGGTGGAGACGACGGTGGCGGAGTATGCGCGCACGATCTGCGAGAACGCGCCGCTGACCGTGTCGGCTGCGAAGCAGATCCTGAACGAGACGCAGCGGGACGCCGCCGCGCGCGACATGGCGAAGGTGGACGCGCTGGTCGCCGGCTGCTTCGCCTCGGAAGACTACAAGGAGGGGCGGCGCGCCTTCATGGAGAAGCGCAAGCCGAACTTCCAGGGGCGCTGAGTCAGCACGCCGGCGAGGGGGCGGGCAAGGCTCCCCGCCGATCTCGCGGGTGGGAACCGGTGCTGACGCGCCGCAGCTTCGCCGCCGCATCCGCGGCCCCGCTCGTTCCGTTCTCGGCACAGGCGCGGATGCGTCATCCCGTGCCGGCCGTGACGCTGGTCACGCATTCCTCGCCGGGCGGCGGCAGTGACGTGTTCCGGCGCGAACTGATCAAGCACCTGCACTCGGTGATGGGGGGCGACTTCGCGGTCGAGAATGTGCGCTGCGGGTGGGGAGCCACCGCGGTCGCGCACGCCAAGGCCAATCCAGGGCGCCAGAAATGGGGCGCGGCGAACCCGCCTCGCTGGAGCGCATCGCCTTCGGCAAGATGAAGCGGCTGATCGGCGCGCGCGCCGCCGTGGTCAGCCACGAGGGTGGGCTCATGGGTTCCGATCGGTGGAAGTTGGTATGACCGACGGGATCGCGTCGGCGCTCCATAAGCGGAAACCTCTGCGGAGCGGCTTGTCCGCGGGGTGATGTGGTGATCCGCTGTCGGTCGGCACGTTCGGGCAGCGAGGGTCGCGATGGGTCGGCGTCGGCTTGGTTAGGCGAGCTTGTTGGAGGCGCTGCTGCCGGCGGGGATCGGTTGCAACCGGCGGCTGCAGCGGATCGCCGGTCTGATCGACTGGGCGCCAATGGAACGCCTGCTGGCGCCGCTGCGCGCACCGACGGCCCGTCGCGGCGATCCGCCGCTGGCGCCGTTCCGTGCGCTGCTCTTGGCGCAGCGGTACCGGCTTTCCGATCCCGGCCTGGAGGAGGCGCTGGCGGACCGGCTCTCGTTCCGCCGCTTCCGCGGCTTCGGCTTGGATGATGCCGCTCCGGAAGAGACGACGCGGTGCCGGTTCCGCGCCGCGCTG
>CALKJX010000073.1 GCA_937995555.1 uncultured Elioraea sp. | reverse complement strand
ACACGGCGGCGGTCCTCCTCCGAGAGCAGCCGGCGGTCGGCGATGCAGAGCAGCGCGTCGTGCGCCTCGTACATCGCGGGGGTTGCGAAGAAGCAGTCATTGGTCGCGACGATCGGCAGGCCGAGCGCGTCGGCGAGCGCGAGCATCGCCGGCTCGGCGACGCGCTCCTCGGCGACGCCATGACGATGCAGCTCGACGCAGAGCCGATCGCCGAAGCGATGGGCCAGGCGTTCGAGCCAGTGCCGCGCGGCCGCCTCCTGGCCGTCGAGCAGCAACCGCGCGAGCGGACCGCGCATGCCCCCCGTCAGCAGCAGCAGCCCCTCGGCATGATCGAGCAGCGTCGCGAGCGGCACATGCGGCGGCGCGCCGGGCGCGGGATCGAGATGCGCGCGCGACGCGAGGCGCATGAGATTGGCGAGCCCCGGCTCGTCCTTCGCCAGCAGGACCACCGGATCGGCGTGGAGCGACGCGGCGTCCGCACCCGCGCGCGCGAGCGCGAGCTCGATGCCGACGATCGGCTGGATGCCGGCCTTGGCGCAGGCGGAGGAGAACTCCAGCGCGCCGAACAGGTTGTTGGTATCGGTCAGCGCCACCGCCGGCATGCCCGCCTCGGCCGCGAGCCTGGGCAGCGTCTCGAGCTTGATCGCGCCCTCGGACAACGAGTAGGCGGAGTGGACGCGAAGGTGGACGAAGCCCATCAGCCGACCGCGTCGGGCGCAGGCGTGCGGCAGCGCACGAGACCCGCCGCCGTCCACGACAGCACCTGTTCGCCCTTCTGGTTGAAGGCCTCGACGCGCTGGCGGACGATGCCGCGATCGGGCTTGGAGCGCGAGCGCCGTGCCTCCAGCACGGTGACCCGCCAGCGCAGCCGATCACCCGGCCGTACGGGCGCGAGCCAGCGCAGCTCATCGAGCCCCGGCGAGCCGAGCCCATGGCGCGTCAGCACATGGTCGACCAGCATGCGCATGGTGAGCGCGGCGGTGTGCCAGCCCGAGGCGATCAGGCCGCCATAGGGAGTGGCGCGCCCGCCCTCCTCGCTCAGATGGAAGGATTGCGGATCGTACTCGCGCGCGAAGGCGATGATCTGCTCGGCGGTCACCGTGCGGTCGCCGAACGCGATCGTCTCGCCCTCGCGGTGGTCCTCGAACCAGCGCTCGCGCGGGTCCATCGCCTGCTCAGGACGGCTTGCGTTCGATCAGCTCGATCTTGTAGCCGTCCGGATCCTCGACGAAGGCGATCACGGTGGTGCCGAACTTCACCGGTCCCGGCTCGCGCGTCACCTTGCCGCCGGCGGCGCGCACCTTCTCGACCGCGCTCTTGATGTCGGGCACGCCGATCGCGAGATGGCCGAAGGCGTTGCCGAGCTCGTACTTGTCGACTCCGTAGTTGTAGGTGAGCTCGATCACCGCGTTCGATGCCTCGTCGCCATAGCCGACGAAGGCGAGCGTGTACTTGCCCTCGGGCACGTCGCGGCGGCGCAGCTCCTTCATGCCGAGCAGCTCGGTGTAGAACTTCACGCTGCGGTCGAGATCGCCGACCCGGATCATGGTGTGCAGGAAACGCCCGTCACTCATGGAGTCCCTCCTCGGATGACGGGGGCAGAGTAGGCGGACGCGCTCAGGGCGTGAAGCGGCGCGCGACCAGAAAGAGACCGCGCGCATTGGCCGCGTCGATGGTCGCCGCGCGTTCCGGCATCAACGTCCGCTCGGCCTCGATCGCGATTCCCACGAGCCGCGCCGCGGCCGCGCCCTCGACCGTGCGCACGCCGATGGTCGGCAGATCCGCGCGCAACTCCTGGCCGGGCTTGGCCCGCTTGACCAGGACGCCACCGGGGCCGTCGCGGCGCAGCCCGGCGCAGCGCGCGAGAAGCGCATCCGTGCCCTCGATCGCCTCGACGCCGAGCACGAGCCCCTGCTGCACCACCACCGCCTGGCCGACATCGGCCTCGCCGAGCAGGCGGCAGACCGCAGAACCCCGCAGGATGTCGGCGTCGTCCTCGGGGGTCGGCGCACGCGCGGTGAGGATCCCCTCAGGCGCGGTGAGCCCCGCCATCACCGCCTGCACGCCGTGCACACGGAACCCTTCCTCCTCGAGCACACGCACGATGGCGGCGAGCAGGCCGTCATCGCCGGCGAAGGCGGCACGCCCGATGCGCGCGAGCAGCCGCGCGCCCTCCGCGTCGGGCATGAGCGTGAGCAGCGAGGGCCGGCGCACCGTGCCGACCAGCACGAGATCGGTGACGCCATGCGCGCGCAATTGCGCGAGCCCCTCGCCCACCGCGCCGAGGCGGACGGCGGCGTTGGGAAACGCGGCGAGGCTCGCGCGGTCGGCGTGACCTTCGAGCGCGAGCACGAACAGGGGGCGGCCGGTGGCGGCGACGGCGGCGGCGAGCTGCGCGGGCACCTGCCCGCCGCCGGCGATGATGCCGAGCTTGTTCCCGGTCACGGATCAGGCGGCGGTCTCGACCGCCCCGTTGGCCTCGGCCTCCTCGCCGAGATCGAGCTCGGCCGGGCCGGCCGCACGGCAGAGCGGACGGCGCCCGCCCGCGCGCATGAAGCCGATCACCTCCTGCACCAGGACGTCGGTCGCATGCCGGCGCGCGGCCTCGGCGACGCGCAGCGCGAAGGTGCCGTTCTCGTCGCGGAACAGCAGCCGGAAGGCGGCGCGCAGCGCGTTGATCTCGGCGCGCGCGAAGCCGCGGCGCTTCAGCCCGACGAGATTGAGCCCGGTCAGCCGCGCGCGGTTGCCCATCACCAGCCCGAACGGAATCACGTCGCCCTCGACGCCGCTCATGCCGCCGACGGCGGCATTGCGGCCGATCCGCACGAACTGGTGGATCGCCGCGCCGCCGCCGATATAGGCGGCGTCGCCGACCTTCACGTGGCCGCCGAACATGACGTTGTTGGCGACGATCACGCCGTCGCCGAGTTCGCAGTCATGCGCCACGTGCGCCACGCACATGATCATGCAGTCGGCGCCGATGCGCGTCAGGCCGCCGCCCACGCTGCCGCGATGGATCGTCGCGTGCTCGCGCACCAGGGTGCGCGGGCCGATCTCGACGCGCGTCGGCTCGCCCTTGTACTTCACGTCCTGCGGCGGCAGGCCGATCGTGGCGAAGGGCATAACGCGCACGCCGGGCCCGAGCGTGGTGTGGCCCTCGATCACGACATGCGAGGCGATCTCGGCACCCTCGCCGATCGCCACGTCGGCGCCGATCACCGCATACGGGCCGACGCGGACACCCTGCGCGAGTCGCGCCCCGGGCGCGACCTGCGCCGTGCTGTGGACTTCGGGCATCGCCTCAGCGGTCCAGGATCATCGCCGCGAAGGTGGATTCGGCCACGACCTGGCCGTCGACCTTCGCCTCGGCCGAGAACTTCCAGACATTGCCGCGGTTGCGGTCCTTGCGCACATGGATGCGCATCTGATCGCCGGGAACGACGGGGCGGCGGAACTTCGCGTTCTCGACCATCATGAAATAGACAAGCTTGCCGGCCGCATCGTCGCCCAGCGTCTGCACCACCAGCACGGCCGCGGTCTGAGCCATGCTCTCGATGATCAGCACGCCCGGCATCACCGGATGCGTCGGGAAGTGGCCCTGGAAGTAGTTCTCGTTGATCGAGACGTTCTTGATGCCGATCGCGCTCGCGTTCGGCACCACATCGACCACCCGATCCACCAGCAGGAACGGGAAGCGATGCGGAATCGCGTGCATGATGCGCGCGATGTCCAGCGCCTCGATGCGCCTCGATTCGGCCTTGGGCTCAGCCGTCACGGCCGCGTCCGTCCCGTCCATCGTCAATCCGCCTTGCGTCGCCCCTCGCGCGCCGCCCGGTAGAGTGTGGCCACGGCCCGCCAGAACTCGCGCGCCGGGCGGGCGGGACTGCCGAGTACATCGGTGCGCGCGGGCACATCGTCCATCACCCCGGCCTGGGCCCCGATCCGGGCCTGCCGGCCGATCCGCAGATGTCCCGTCACGCCAGCCTGCGCGGCAACCACCACGAAATCATCCAGGATTGTCGATCCGGAAATGCCCGACTGGGCGACGACCACACAACACCGACCGAGGCGGACGTTGTGCCCGATCTGCACCAGATTGTCCATGCGCGTGCCGGAACCAACCACGGTGTCGGCGGACGAGCCGCGGTCGATCGTGGTGTTCGCGCCGATCTCGACGTCATCGCCGAGCAGCACCCGGCCGAGCTGCGGAACGGTGACGAAGCCGTCGGGACCCTCGGCGAAACCGAACCCCTCCTGCCCGACCTTGACGCCCGGATGCAGCACCACCCGGTCGCCGGCGATGCAGTGGCTGATCACCACGCCCGCGCCGATCCGGCAGTCGCGGCCGAGCACCACCCCCTCGCCCACCACGGCCAGAGGGCCGATGACCGTCCCGGCACCGATCGCTGCGCGGGCGCCGATCACCGCGCCGGGACCGACCGCGATCCCCGGTCCGAGCAAAGCGTCAGGGGCGACGGTCGCGGACGGATGGAGCCCCGGCACCACGGCCGGGGGCGGATGGAACAGCGCGGCCACGCGTGCCCAGGCGAGATAAGGCTTCGCCGTCAGCAGCAGCGCCATGCCGACCGGCGCGTGGCCGGCATGGACCGGGTCGAGGATGCAGGCGCCCGCCCGCGAGCCGGCCAATGCCGGCAGGTAGCGGCGGTTGTCGAGAAAGGCGATCCGGTCCGGTCCAGCGGCCTGCAACGGGGCGACGCCCGCGATCGAGCGCGCCGGATCGGCATCGGGGCCGAGCGCCGCCCCGGTCGCCTCGGCGAGGCGGGCGAGCGGAAACGGCCCCGCGCCCGGGAAGAACCGGGGGTCGCCGATCACGACAGGCTCAGTTGCGGCGCGCGGGCGGGCTGGCAGCCGGCGCCTCGGCCGGATCGGGGTCGAGCGGCACGGAGGTCAGCGCCCGGTTGAGCTGGTTCGCCACCGCCTCGCTGATGTCATGGTCCTCGACCGCGAGCACGATCGCCTGGCGCTGCACAACCATGGTCAGGCCGCGCGCCTCGGCGACCTGGCGGATCACGTAGAGCATCACCCGCTCGACCTCGGCGA
>CALKJX010000072.1 GCA_937995555.1 uncultured Elioraea sp. | reverse complement strand
GATGAAGCCCGAGCCGCCGAACACCGTCGCGACCTTGCGCCCGCCCGCCTGCATGACCCGCTCCCGAAGCTGATGGCGCCCTTGCATTAGGCGCTGGCGGGCCGCGCCACAAGGCGCGGGGCGGCGTTGACGCGCGGGATGGCCGGCGCTAATGCTCCGCGCCTCGCCGCACCCGGAGCCCAGGTGGCGGAATTGGTAGACGCGCAGGTTTCAGGTACCTGTGGCCGCGAGGCCGTGGAAGTTCGAGTCTTCTCCTGGGCACCACTCCCTTCGGCTGCGCGCCCCGCATGGACACCCTGTTCTTGAGCGCAGCCACCATCCACCTGCACCAGCACGACCTGCCCGAGGGGCTCGATCTCGGCCCGGTGGTCGCGGTGGACACCGAGACGATGGGGCTCAATCCGCACCGCGACCGGCTGTGCCTGGTGCAGCTCTCGGCCGGCGACGGTACCGCGCATCTCGTGCAGTTCATCCCCGAGGCGCTGGGCGGGCGCGGCTACGGCGCGCCGAACCTCAAGGCGCTTCTGGCGGACCCCGCGCGGCTGAAGGTGTTCCACTTCGCTCGCTTTGATGTCGCCGTGATCCAGCACTTCCTTGGCGTGGACGCGACGCCCTGCTGGTGCACCAAGATCGCTGCCAAGCTCACGCGCACCTTCACCGACCGGCACGGGCTGAAGGACCTCTGCCGCGACCTGCTCGGCGTCGAGCTTTCCAAGCAGCAGCAATCCTCCGACTGGGGCGCGATCGAACTCTCGCCCGACCAGCTCGCCTACGCCGCCTCGGACGTGCTGCACCTGCACGCGCTCAAGGCGCGGCTCGAAGGGCTGCTCGTGCGCGAAGGCCGGCTGGAGCTTGCCGAGGCCTGCTTCCGCTTCCTGCCCGCACGCGCCGCGCTCGACCTGCTCGGCTACGAGGAGCCTGACCTGTTCGCGCATTGACGTGCGCCGGCCTCTCGCGCCTCGCCCGCCCGTTGCTTCCCCGTTAACCCGATCCGCGCTATGGCGATGCCGCACCCGCAACGGACCGACCGAGCATGGATCCCGGCACGCTGACCCTGCCAGAACTCGGCACGATCGTCCTGATCGCGCTGATCCTGCTCGGCGTCCTCACCGCGCTGAAGGGCATCCGCCAGGTGCCGCAGGGCGAGGTCTGGACGGTCGAGCGGTTCCGCGCCTTCACCCGGCTGCTGAGCCCCGGGATCAACTTCATCATCCCGTACATCGACACGATCGGCCGGCGCGTGAACGTGCAGGAGGTGGTGCTCGACATTCCCGAACAGGCCGTGATCACACGCGACAACGCCACCGTCAGCGTCGACGGCATCGTCTATTATCGCGTGATGGACCCGGCCAAGGCCGCCTATGCGGTGCAGGATCTCACCCAGGCCCTGGCCGCGCTCGCGATGACCAATATCCGCGCGGTGATCGGCGAGATGGACCTCGACGGCACGCTGTCGGGACGCGAGCGGATCAATTCGCAGCTCCTCTCGATCCTCGACGGCGCGACCGACCCGTGGGGCGTGAAGGTCAGCCGTGTCGAGATCCGCAAGATCGAGCCGCCCGAGAACCTGATCCGCGCGATGAACCTGCAGATGACGGCCGAGCGCGAGCGGCGTGCCACGGTCGCCAAGGCGGAAGGCGAGCGGGAGGCCGAGGTGAAGCGCGCCGAGGGGGCGAAGCAGGCGCAGATCCTCGAGGCCGAGGGGCGGCGCGAGGCCGCCATGCGCGATGCCGAGGCGCGCGAGCGGCTGGCACTTGCCGAGGCGAACGCGACACGCATGGTCGCCGAGGCGGCCGCCGGGGCGGGGATGGAGGCGCTGCGCTACTTCATCTCCGACAAGTATGTGCGCGCCTTCGAGCGGCTGGCCGAGAGCCCGAACCAGAAGCTCGTTCTGGTGCCCATGGAGAGCGCAGGGCTCGCCGGCGGCATCGTCTCGGCACTGGAGATCCTGCGCGGCCCGCCTGACGGCACGCCGGCTGGTGGCACCGTCGCGCGTCCGCGCCCGCCGGCGCCGCCCGCGCCTCCGGGGAACCCATGGACGACGGGCTGATCTGGATTCTCGTCGGTCTCGTGCTGCTGATGGCCGAGATCGTCGTTCCGGGCGTGTTCCTGCTCTGGATCGGTCTTGCCGCGCTCGGCACCGGCCTGGTGACCGTGCTCTTCGCTCCGGGCTTCGCGACCAAGGTCGTCGTGTTCCTGGTGCTGCTGGCGGTCGGCATTGGCACTGCCCTGACGCTGCGCCGCCGACAGAAGCCGCAGGTGCGCGTCAATACGCCGGATGCGGGCCTGGTCGGCCGCATGGGCACGGTCACTGAGCGCACGCCCGCCGGCGCGCGCGTCCATCTCGGCGACTCCGACTGGTCGGCGCGGCTGTCCGGCGAGGCCGAGGTCGGGGATACCGTGCGGGTAGACGGTGTCGATGGCACCACGCTCGTGGTGAGCCGCGTCGGGCGCTAGCGCAGGTCCCGATCAGGTGGACACGCCTGATCGGGTGAAGATGCGCGCCGGAAGGCCCCAGAGCCGGTTCCGACTGGTCGGAAACGCCTCTAGGTCGATCCCGACCCACTGCCGGGCCGCCCCAACGACTGATCGGCCCAGCCGAACACCGTGTCGCGCTCGATCTCCGCGACGTTCTCCGGCCGCGGGAAGGGGGCCGGCGCGGGCTCGCCCTCCTCACGCGGCCGCCCGATCGCGGCGAAGAACCGTTCGAGCCCGCCCGGCATCAGCACCCAGACGAAGGTCATCGGCGCTTCGCCCGTGTTGATGAAGGCGTGCCTTCGCCCCTTGCCGATGAACACAGTCGTGCCCGGCCGTGCCGGGTGCTCCGCGCCGTCGAGGCGGATCGTGCCGGTGCCGGCGACGAAATGGATGATCTCCTCCTGCGCGGGATGATCGTGCTCGCGCACGTGGCAGCCCGGATCGACCGTCTGCATCCCCATCGCGAAGGGCGTATCGGCGCGCACCACCGACTCGTCGAGGATGCAGCGCACGAAGCCGTTCGCCGGCACCGGCTGCCAGAAGCTGCGCGCCTCCTCCGGCTGGATCACGCGCGCGTCCGTCGCTCCATCCATCGATCCGTCCTCCCCATGTGTGCACCGATCATGCCTTGCGGCCCGCCGGAGGGGGAAGCTGCGATTGATCCGGGACTGCGGTCGCTTGATCGTTTTGACGGTATCATCACTGTTTCCATTGTCAGGACCTTGAGAGGTGAATTCGTGCCGGGCTGCTGCCCTTTCTTGTCGCCGCCTACCTGACGATTCTCACACCGGCCGCGTTTGTCGGCCGGCGGATGACGGACCGCTACGGGGCCGCCTTCGACGCGTATCGCCAATCCACGGCGCAGACGATGCTCGACGCGCGCGTCGCCGCCGACCTTTGGGACCGGCACGGCGCCGAGGTCGCGGCCCTGGCCCGGCAGATCGCCGGCGGGCAGGCGCTGCGCCAGGCCGTCACCGGGCGCGACCGTGCCGTGCTCGAGCCCATGCTCGTCGAGGAATGGCGCCGCGGCGTCGTCAGCTCGGGCACGATCACGCTGCTGGGGCTTGGCCTCTATGCGCCGGACTTCACGCCGATCGCCGCCGCCTGGCGGGCCGGTGTCGCACAGCTCGACCGGTCGATCATCACCACCGCCTCGGCGCACGAAGCGGAGATGCGCCGCGTGGCCGAGACCATCCGCGTGCGCGTGCAGGGGGCTGTGCGCGGCATCGCCGCCGGCGCGGCGAAGGTCGCCGGCGGCTCCGCGGGCGCGCGTCAGGGCATGCAGACGCTCGATCGCTCCGTCGTTGCCGCCGGTGCCGCGGTGGTCGAGGTTGCCGAGGGCATCACGGCGCCGAGCGAGGAGGTTGCCGCGTTGGATCGCGACGTCACGAACGTGATCGCCGAACTCAACGCGGCGTGACGGGGCTGGGGCAGAACGCCTCGCACAGCCAACATGGCAGGTACGGGAGACGAGAGATGAACCGCAGAGTCTTCGCCGCCGTCCTGGTCGGGCGCACGCTCGGCGTGCCCGGCGCGCGCGCCGATGCGCCGATGTCGATCGCCGGAGCGACCTCGGTCGATGCCAAGTCCGTCATCGCGCTGACGGAGAGCAAGCCCGACCTCGTCATCATCGACAACCGCCGTGCCCAGGGCTACGCGAACGGCTTCATCGAGGGGGCCGTGCGCGTGCTCGACACCGACCTGACCGAGGCGGTCCTGGCGAGCCACGTCAAGACCAAGGCCACGCACGTGCTGTTCTACTGCAACGGCGCCAAGTGCGGCCGTGCCGCCACGGCCACCGAGATGGCGGTGCGCTGGGGCCACGCCCGGGTGCACTACTACGCGCTCGGCATGGAGGAGTAGCGGGCGTTCGGCCTGCCGGTCGCCGGCCCCTGACGGCGACGGCCCGCACCGAGGCGCGGGCCGCGCCCGTCACGTGGTGGCGGGTGCTGCGGCGTGATCGCGCAGCACCCGCGCGTGTGTCCGCAGAATGTCGCTGAACGCCGCGACGAGGGCGTCGTCATCCGCGTCGGTTTGCGGCAGGCTCAAGGTCATGTAGCCCCGCCGCGCCATGTAGATGCCGCGCGCGATCAGCGCGAGATGGATCAGCGCGCGCGCCTCCTTCGCCTCCGGCGCGTCCTCGGCCGTGGTGATCTCGCGATCCGTCGGGTGGATGCCGATCATGCTGCCGAGACCCGTCGCGCGCACGGGCACGTCGGCCGCGACGGCAGCCTCGTTCAGCCGGCGCCGCAGGGCTTCGCCGCGCGCGAACAGCGCCTCCGCGGCCGCGGGCGTGAACACCTCGCTCAGCCCCGCGCAGCCGGCCGCCATCGAGGTCACGTTGTTGTTGAACGTGCCCGCATGCGCGAAGGCGTCGGGGCGATACGGATCATAGCGCTCCATCAGATCGGCGCGCCCCCCGAACGCCCCGAAGCTGAACCCGCCGCCGAGATACTTGCCGAAGGTGGTCAGATCGGGGGTGATTCCCAGCAATCCCTGCACCCCGCCCGGCCCGTGCCGTGAGGTCATCACCTCATCGAGGATCAGGAGGATCCCATGGCGGGCGGTCAGCTCGCGCAGGCCGCGCAGGAACGCCGGCGTGGCCGGGATCGCGCCCGCCCCGCCCATCACCGGCTCGACGATCGCGCAGGCGAACTGATCCGCCCCCTCGCGCAGCACCGCCTCGACCGTGCCCAGATCGTTGTAGCGCGCGAGCGCGAAGTCGAACGGCGCGTTGGTCAGTACGCCGGGCTTCAGCGTCAGCACGCCGCCGTGATAGCCGCCGCGGAAGCCGAGCACGCGCTTGCGCCCGCTGGCCGCGATCGCTGTGACGAGCGCCATCAGGTTCGCCTCGGTGCCGCTGTTGGTGAAGCGGATGCGCTCGACCGAGGGAAAGCGCGCGGCGATCGCGGCGGCGAGCTTGGCCTCGTACATGTTCGGCCCGCCCAGCACGATCCCGCTGTCGATCGCGCGTTTCGCCGCCGCCACGATCACGGGGTGCGAGTGGCCGTAGATGCCGGCCGAGTATTCGCCGAGGAAGTCGCGATAGATGTGGCCGTCGAGATCGGTCACGGTCGCGCCCTCACCCTTGGCGAAGGCGAGCGGGAAGGGCGTGTAGTGCAGCACCGTGCGGGTGTTGCCGCCCGGCATCACCGCGGCGGCGGCCAGCGCACGCTCGCGCGAGCGCGGATTGGCAGCCGTGAAGCGCGCCTCCTCCTCGGCCAGTGCGTCCGCGAGCGACCAGTTGGCGGCAAGCGTGCTCATCGGCCAGTCTCCCGTCTGCTGCCGGCAGGATGGCATGGCAGGGCGGCAGCGCAACCCGGAGGACGGCGATGAGGTTGGACAGCACGGTCGCGGCAGTGGTGACGGGGGGCGCGTCCGGGCTTGGCGAGGCGAGCGCGCGCCGGCTCGCGGCCGCCGGCGCACGTGTCGCGGTGCTCGATCTCGATGCGGCGCGCGGCGAGACGGTTGCGGCCGCGACCGGCGGGCGGTTCATCCGCTGCGACGTGACGGACACGGACTCGGTCGCCGGCGCACTCGCCGAGGCGGAAGCGGCGCATGGGCCGGCCCGTGTCGCGGTCGCCTGCGCAGGCATCGCGCCGGCCCAGCGCCTGGTCCGGCGGGACCGCGCGACCGGCGCGCCGAAGCCGCACGACCTCGCACTGTTCGAGCGCGTTGTCGCGGTGAACCTGCTCGGCGCGGTGCGGCTCGCGACCCATGCGGCCGCGGCGATGGCCGCCCTCGACCCGCTCGGCGAGGACCAGGAGCGCGGCGTGATCGTGCTCGCCGCCTCGATCGCGGCCGAGGACGGGCAGATCGGCCAGACGGCCTATGCCGCCAGCAAGGGCGGCGTGCTCGGCTTCACCCTGCCCGCCGCGCGCGATCTCGCCGAATGGGGCATCCGCGTCGTCAGCATCATGCCGG
>CALKJX010000071.1 GCA_937995555.1 uncultured Elioraea sp. | reverse complement strand
CGCCCGTCGCCATGCGCCTCAGCCAGTGCCAGCGGGATCGACGCCGCGGAGGTGTTGGCGTGACGGTCCACCGTGACAACGACGCGCTCGATCGGCAGGTGAAGCTTCTTCGCCATCGCCTCGATTATGCGGAGATTCGCCTGGTGCGGCACCAGCCAGTCCACGGCCGCATGGTCGAGCCCGTTGGCCGCCAGCGCCTCATCCACCACCGCCGAGAGCTTGGCAACCGCGTGGCGGAACACCTCGCGACCGTGCATCCGCACATGACCCGCGGTGCCCGTGCTGCCCGGGCCACCATCGACGTAGAGGATGTCGGCATGCGCACCATCGGCATGCAGATGCGTCGAAAGGATACCCGGTCCCGCCCCGCCGGCGGCGCCTTCGGCGGCACGCAGCACCACAGCCCCTGCTCCGTCGCCGAACAGCACGCAGGTGCCACGGTCCGACCAGTCGAGGATGCGCGAGTTCACCTCCGTGCCGACCACGATCACGCAGCGCCCGTGGCCGGCGCGGATCATCGCATCGGCCACGGAGAGGGCGTAGATGAAGCCGGTGCATACGGCGGCCACGTCGAAGGCGAAGCCCCCATGGATGCCGAGCTTGGCCTGCACCCGCACGGCGGTCGCGGGGTAGGTCTGGTCGGGGGTGGAGGTCGCGAGCACGATCCCGTCCACCTCCGCTGGCGCGATGCCGGCATCGGTCAGCGCCGCGCGCGCGGCCGCGGCGCCGAGATCGGAGGCAAGCTCCCCCTCGCGAGCGATCCGCCGCTCGCGGATGCCCGTGCGCTCGACGATCCACTCATCCGAGGTGTCGATGCGCGTCGAGAGCTCGGCATTGGTCACGACGCGCTCGGGCAGGTAGCCGCCATAGCCCGCGATCACGGAACGGATCGCCGTGGTGCGCAACGCCTTGCGCGCGGTCTCGGTCTTCATCTCAGCCTGCCATCGCAGAGGGGGCGGGCGCCTGCGCCTCGGCCGGCCGCATGCGTGTCAGCTCGTCGCGGATCCGCGCGTTGAAGCGGTGCAGCACCATGTCGATCGCAAGGTCCATCGCATGGGCGAAGCCGAGCGCGTCGGTCCCCCCGTGGCTCTTCACGACCACGCCGTTCAGCCCCACGAGGACGGCTCCGTTGTACCGCCGCGGATCGAGCCACTCGCGCAGCCGCTCGAGCGCGGGCCTCGCCAGCACATAGCCGAGCTTGGCCGCCAGCGAGGAGGCGAACACCTCGCGCAACAGATCGCGCACCAGTTTCAGCGTCCCCTCGCCGGTCTTGAGCGCGACATTGCCGGTGAAGCCGTCCGTCACCACCACATCGACCGTGCCGGCGGCGATGTCGTGACCTTCGACGAAGCCGTGGAACAGCGGCGCGATCGGGCTCGCCTTCAGCACCTCGGCCGCTTCGCGCACGCGTTCATCGCCCTTCAGCTCCTCGGCACCGACATTCAGCAGGCCGATCGAGGGCTGGTTGAGCCCCAGCACGGTGCGCGCGAACACCTCGCCCATCACCGCGAACTCGACCAGGTTGCGGCTGTCGCACTGCACGTTGGCGCCGAGATCGAGCATCACGAAGTCGCCGCGCGCCGAGGGGCCGATGCCGGCCATGGCCGGCCGATCGATCCCGGCGAGCGTCTTCAGCACGATCTTGGCAAGCGCCATCAGCGCGCCCGTGTTGCCGGCCGAGACGACGCCCTCGGCTTCGCCGGCGGCGACCGCGTCGATCGCAAGCCGCATCGAGCTGCCGCGCAGCCGCAAGGCCGCGGTGGGCTTCATCTCGTTCGGCACCGCCTCCGGCGCGTGGCGCAGCGTGGAGGCGGCGCGCGCGCGCGGATGCGCGGCGAGCAGGGGGGCCACGCGCGCCTCGTCGCCGAACAGCAGGAAGCGAACCTGCGGATGGCGCTCGGCGGCGATCTCCAGCCCCGCGATGACGATCTCAGGGGCCCGGTCGCCGCCCATCGCGTCGATCGCGAGGACACCGGACGCGCTCACCGCGTCGGGCTCCGTGTCATCGGTCGAGGCGCCAAGGAACGCCGCGCCGCCCCGTCAGGGACGGACGACCGCCTTCAGCGTCTTGCCGGCAGGAGCGACCTCGCGCCCGTCATAGTGCCCGCAGGAGGGGCAGACATGGTGCGGGCGCTTCAGCTCGCCGCAGTTCGGGCACTCGGCATAAGCCTCACGGCCGAGGGCCTCGTGCGACCGCCGCATGTTGCGCCGGGAGGGGGACGTCTTGCGCTTCGGGACCGCCATGGCACGGGCCTCGCCTTGTCACAAAATGGAAACGGGATGGCCGCGGGTGGTTAGCAGACGCTCGCACCCCCGTAAAGTTACATGTCCCCGGCACCGGCGTCGGCCTGGGGCGCGCGGGAAGCAGGGCAGCTGTGTCAGCCCTCGCGCCGGCGCGCGAGCGCGGCGAACGGCCGGTCGGCGGGCGCCTCGGCCGGGGGCGGCACCTCGAGCACCGCTCCCGGCCGGCGTGGCCAGGGATCGAGGGCCAGAGCGAGGGTCTCGACCACCGACTCGCCAAGATCGAACCGGCCGCCCTCGTAGGGCACCTCGTCCTCGCTCTCGGGATCGACGGTCTGATCGGCGGCGAGATCGGCTTCGCTGCCGGGACGGAACACCAGCCTGAGCGGCACGTCGAGCGTCTGCTCGAAGGGATCGAGCGAAACCACGCAGACCTGGGTCAGGCGCGCATGGATCACGCCTTCGGCATCGATCGCGCCCCCGCCCGCCGGCACAAGCTGCACGTGGGCCCGGAGAACCGCCAGGGCTTCGATCCCGAGGCGGCGGGCGACAGCGGCGCACTCGGCCGGGCTGGCGGCGATCTCGATCGTCTCGCCGGACGCGCGCAGCCGACTGGTCTCGATTGGGCGGGAGAACTCGGGCGCGGGCGTCATGCGAGCGACTCGGCGGCCGTGAGGAACGACGCCTCGCCGCGGCTGAGCGCCGCGAAGGGCTGGGCGCCGAGATGCGCCCGCTGCCGGCGCGTGGCGCCGGCAAGACTCCGCGCCGCGGCGACCGGCCCGGCCGAACGCCAGACATTCCGCGACAGCGCCGCCGCCAGGGAAGCATCGTCCGCCTCGGCCAGCGCCGCCGTGTAGGCGGTCGCACGGCCGTGGAACGCCTCCCACATCCGCTTGACACGCTTGCCCACGCCGAGATCGGCGACACCCATTTCGCGCAGAGTCTGGTCCATGTCGGAGAACATCGCGTCGAACACGGCCTGCGACAGGGCCGGCGGCTGATCGCCCGGCTCCTCGCGCATGCGGTCGATCAGCAGGAAGGCGAACAGCGCGACCATGTCGAACCGCCCGTCCAGCGTATCCGGCACGCCGAGCTCGCCATACCACGTAGGATCACGGGCCGCGGCGACGGCCGCGCCGTAGAGCAGATAGCCCTCGCGCTCGAAGGGGCGGCGGCGGAACAGGCGGGAGAGCGGCATTGCGGCTCGATTGACAGGTCCGGGCACGGTGTGTCACCGCATCAGATGGCGTTCCGGCGGGGTGGGTCAATCCGACCCGCGGAACGGGGAGCATGGAGCCCGGTCATGACGGTGGTGTGGATCCGGCACGGGGTGGCGCTGGCGGCGGCCTTGACGATCGGCGGTTGCGCGATGGTCGCGCCGACCAGGGAGATACGGGGCCACCGGGTCGAGACCTATCAGCTCGAGGAGATCGTGCCGGGCGTGCAGACCCGCGCGGATGTCGCGGCACTGCTGGGCTCGCCCTCGATCACCGCGCCCTTCGGCGACGATTCCTGGTTCTATGTCAGCAGCGTCACCCGCACCCGCGTCGGCCGGACCCCGGCGATTGACGAGCAGACCGTGGTGGCGATCCGGTTCGATGCGCGCGGCGTGGTGCAGAAGGTGGAGACGCTCGGACTGGAGGACGCGGCCGAGATCACGCCCGTGGCCCGAGTGACGCCCACCCCGGGTAATGACCGCAATTTCCTGCAGATGCTGTTGGGCAATATCGGCCGGTTCACGCCCGGCAGCGAGCCCGGACGTGTGCCGGGCAGCGGCATCTAGACGCCGCGCCGCGCGGCGATCAGCCGACCGGGCAAACAAAAGCGCCCCGCCGGATTACTCCGGCGGGGCGCTGCCGTTGGGGGGGCCGTCGATCAGGCGAGCAGCTTGGCGAGGATCGCGAGCAGCAGCAGGGCGACGATGTTGATGATCTTGATCATCGGGTTCACCGCCGGACCCGCCGTGTCCTTGTAGGGGTCGCCCACGGTGTCGCCGGTGACGGCCGCCTTGTGCGCCTCCGAACCCTTGCCGCCGTGCAAGCCCGTCTCGATCAGCTTCTTGGCGTTGTCCCAGGCGCCGCCGCCCGCCGTCATCGAGATCGCGACGAAGATGCCGGTGACGATCGTGCCGAGCAGCATCGCCCCGAGCGCGGAGAAGGCCGCCGACTGGCCGGCGATCGCCCAGATCACCACCCAAAGCACCACCGGTGCGAACACCGGCAGCATCGAGGGGATGACCATCTCCTTGATCGCGGCCTTGGTCAGCATGTCCACGGCGCGGCCGTAGTCGGGCTTCGCGGTGCCTTCCATGATGCCGGCGATCTCGCGGAACTGGCGCCGCACCTCGACAACCACGGCCCCCGCTGCGCGGCCGACCGCGGTCATGCCCATCGCGCCGAACAGGTAGGGCAGCAGGCCACCCGCGAACAGGCCGACCACGACGAACGGATCGGCGAGCGAGAACGCGACCTCGATATCGGGGAAGTAGTGCTTCAGGTCCTCGATATAGGCAGCGAACAGCACCACCGCGGCGAGCCCGGCCGAGCCGATCGCGTAGCCCTTCGTGACCGCCTTGGTGGTGTTGCCGACCGCGTCGAGCGCATCGGTCGTCACGCGCACATCCGGCGGCAGATCGGCCATCTCGGCGATGCCGCCGGCGTTGTCGGTCACCGGACCATAGGCGTCGAGCGCCACCACCATGCCGGCGAGCGCCAGCATGGTCGTGACCGCGATCGAGATGCCATAGACGCCCGCGGTGAGGTAGCTCACCAGGATGCCGAGGCAGATGACGATCACCGGGGCGGCGGTCGCCTCCATGCTCATCGCCAGGCCCTGGATGATGTTGGTGCCGTGGCCGGTGGTCGAGGCATCGGCGATCGTCTTGACCGGACGGTAGTCGGTGCCGGTGTAGTACTCGGTCACCCACACGATCGCGGCGGTCACCAGCAGCCCGACGAGGGCGCAGACGAACAGCCCGAAGCCGGTGAAGGACGGCCCGCTCGACGGCGTATAGGTGGTCGTCAGGCCGACGAACAGGAACATCACGATCAGGATCAGGAACGCGGCGATCGCGCCTGTGGCGATGAAGCCCTTGTAGAGGGCCTTCATGATGTTGTTCGAGCCGTCGAGCTTGACGAAGAACGTGCCACCGACCGAAGCCGCAATGCACACGCCGCCGATCACCAGTGGCAGCATCATCAGCGTGTTGACAGCCGCGCCCGAGAAGAAGATCGCGCCCAGCAGCATGGTCGCGACCATCGCGACCACGTAGGTCTCGAACAGGTCGGCCGCCATGCCCGCACAGTCGCCGACGTTGTCGCCCACGTTGTCGGCGATCACGGCGGGGTTACGCGGATCGTCCTCGGGGATGCCGGCCTCGACCTTGCCGACCAGATCGGCGCCGACATCGGCCCCCTTGGTGAAGATGCCGCCGCCCAGACGGGCGAAGATCGAGATCAACGAGCCGCCGAAGGAGAGCGCGATCAGCGCCTCGAGGATCACGCGCTGCGCGACGCCGGCGCCCGCAAGGATCGCCCAGTACACGACCACGCCGAGTAGGCCGAGGCCGACCACCAGCAGCCCGGTGATCGCGCCGGCCCGGAACGAGAGGTCGAGCGCGGGCTGCAGCCCCTGCCGCGCCGCTTCCGCCGTCCGGACATTCGCGCGCACCGAGACGTTCATGCCGATGTAGCCGGCCGCACCCGAAAGCACCGCGCCGATCACGAAGCCGATCGCCGACCAGACCGACAGCAACGCGCCGAGCAGCACCGTCACGACCACGCCGACCATCGCGATCGTGGTGTACTGGCGGTTCAGATAGGCCTGCGCGCCCTGCTGCACGGCCGCCGCGATCTCCTGCATCCGCGCGGTTCCGGCCGGTGCGGCGAGCACGATCCTGGCCGCGTAGGCGCCGAAGCCCACGGCGACGAGGCCGCAGACGATCACGAGGATGAACTGGAAGGTCATCATGGCGGCATCCGATCCGGTGCTGGTCGTTGATGGCGCGGCGTGCGCGGCGGGCGCGCCTCCCGGCCCCCGGGCATGTCACGGCGCCGCGAGGCGGGCGCGGTATGCCAGACCTCTCCGGGGGGCGCAATCCGGGCCCCGGAGCGGCCGGGCTCAGGCCGGCCGGGGCTGCGCCGCCGAACCTTGCCGTGCAAGCCAGGCAAGCGCCAGAAGGGCCACGATCAGGGCAGGAATCACCGCGAGGTTGAGCACGGCCCAGCCGAACAGGTGGTGGATCGCCCCCGATGCGACCGATGTGATCGTGACGGAGCCGAACACGATCACGTCGTTCGCCGCCTGCGCCTTGGTGCGCTCGGCCGGCGTGTGCGAGGCGGTGAGCAGCGCGGTCGCGCCCACGAACATGAAGTTCCAGCCGACCCCGAGCAGCACCAGCGCCACCCAGAAATGCGCGAAGCTCGCCCCCGAGAGGGCCACGGCGGCACAGATGCCGGTCAGCACCGCGCCGGTGCCGATCACGCGCAGCAGCCCGAATCGCGTGATGAGATGGCCGGTGACGAAGGACGGCGCGAACATGGCCGCCGCATGCCATTGGATGATCGTCGCGCTGTCGCTGACGGTGAAGCCGCACAACATCATTTCGAGCGGCGTGACCGCCATCAGCAGGTTCATCGTGTCCCAGCCGACCACCGCACAGAGGATCGCGACGAACACCCCCGGCCGGCGCAGGATCGGGCCGAGCCTCACCGGGGCCAAGCCCGCGATGTGCGGCGCCGGCGGCAGGCGCATCGCGGTGACCAGCAGCGCGGTCAGGATCGGAATCGCGGCAAAGGCGAGATAGGTGCCTGCGAACAGCACCGGGGCGAACAGGTCCTTGGTCGTCTTCACCACGGTCGGGCCGAGGAACGCGCCGATCACCCCGCCCGCCATCACCAGGCTGATCGCCTTCGGGCGGTAGGCGGGCTCGGAGACCTCGGCGGCGGCGAAGCGGTAATACATCGCGATGCCGAATCCGGCGCCCGAGAACACGCAGCCGAGCAGATAGAGCCGGAACGAACCGATCCAGAGGGCGGCGAAGAACACCCCCGAGGCGATCAGCAGCGAGGCCGCACCCATCAGGAATCCGGCATAACGGCCGAGCCGGCCGAAGATCACCGCGCCGGGGATCGACACCGACATCGTCGCCAGCATCTGTACCGCCATGGGCAGGGTGGCGAGCGCCTTGTCCTCGGCAAGCGCGTGACCGATCAGCGCGGCCATCGCCACCTGCCCGGTCATCGCCGACTGGTTCAGCGCCTGGGCGAGGAACAGCAGTGCGACGGTGCGCTTCGGCTCGCGGGGCCTGATCATCGGACGTGGCTCCAGCCGGTCTCGGTGAGCGCAAGCGGCACCCCGTCGCGCAGGACTCGCACTTCGGTCTCGCCGGGCGCGGTCATCCGGCCGATGCGCGCGACCGGGATGCCGATCGCGGTCGCGATACCCGCGAGCGCGGCGGTCTCCGGCTCGGGCACGGTGAACACGAGCTCGTAGTCGTCGCCCCCCGTGAGGCAGCGCGCGAGCAGCGCCGGATCGGCCGCAACCGCCGCGTGCGCCGCCTCCGACAGCGGCACGGCCCCGGCGTCGAGTTCGGCCGAGAGCCCCGCCGCACGGCAGAGATGCCCGAGGTCCTGCACCAGACCGTCCGAGACATCGAGGCAGGCGGTGGCGATGCCCGAGAGGCGCCGCCCGAGCGGCAGGCGCGGCCGCGGCAGGCGGTAGCGATCGGCGAGCGCCTCGCGCTGCGCCTGCGCGAGACCCGGCAGCCGATCCGTCAGCGCGAGCAGCCCGAGCGCACCGTCGCCGATCGTGCCACTGACCCACACGGCATCGCCGAGGCGCGCGCCCGCACGCGTCAGCGCGCGTCCCGGCGCGACGCTGCCGACCACAGTCAGCGACAGCGTCAGCGGCCCCGGCGTCGAGACGGTGTCGCCGCCGAGCAGGCCGCAACCGTAGGTGCGCTGGTCCTCCTTCAACCCGCGCGCGAATTCGTCGAGCCAGTCCGGCGTCATGTCCGGCGGCAGCGCAGTCGTCATCAGATAGCCGAGCGGCTCGGCCCCCATCGCGGCCAGATCCGACAGGTTCACGCGCAGCAGCTTGCGCCCGATCGTGTCAGGCGGATCGTCGGGCAGGAAATGCACGCCCGCGACCATCGCATCCGCCGCCAGCACCAGCGTCCGCCCTGCCGGCGCATCGAGCAGGGCGGCATCGTCGGCGAGCGCGAGCGCGCCCGGCACGCCCTCGGCGAGCGGGCGGAAATGCCGGGCGATCAGCGCGAACTCGCCGGGCAGGACCATCAGGCGCCGGCCCGGTCCTGTTCGAACTCCTGCGCGCGCATCAGCCGGGCGAGCCTGTCGAGCACGCCGTTCGCGAAGCGCGGCTCCTCGCCCGAGAAGAACCCGTGGGCGATGTCGAGGTATTCGTTGATGACGGCGCGCGCGGGCGCGCCGGAGGCGTCGAACAGCTCGGCGGCGGCGGCGCGCAGGAGCGCGCGCAGCACCGGGTCGATGCGCTCCATCGGCCAGTCCTTGGCGAGCGCGGCCGCGATGGCGCCATCGAGCGCCTCGGCATTGGTCGCCCAGCCGCGCACGATCGCGGCGAGCAGCGGCACATGCGCGCCGGGTGCCCGTCCCTCCTCCACCGCGGCCTCGGCGAGCGGCGCGGCCTCGGTGCCGGCGACGCGGTGACGGACGAACTCATCAAGCGCGGTCTCCGGGCTGATCCCGGCGTGCTCGGCCTGATAGAGCGCCTGCACGGCGGCGAGCCGCGCGGCGGTGCGCGGGCGTCCGGGCGTGGCGCTGCGCTTCGATCGCGCCATCAGACCCCCCAACGCCGGGCGAGCGCGATCTGCGCCAGCACGGCCTTGGCCGCCTCCGCGCCCTTGTTCATGTCGTCGTCGCGCGCGCGCGCCTCGGCCTGCGCCTCGTCATGCACGGTGAGCACACCGAACGCCACCGGCACGGCGAACTGCACCGTGAGATCCATGATGCCGCGCGCGGCCTGGGTGCAGATGTGGTCGTAGTGGTCGGTCTCACCCCGCACCACGCAGCCCAAGGCAACGAATCCGTCCCAGCGCGGTCCGCCTGTCCGTGCCATCGCCTTCAGCGCGAGCCGCACCGCGCCCGGCAACTCGAAGGCGCCGGCGACCTGCACCACCTCGTGCGTCGCGCCGGCCGCGTCGAGCACGCGCGTCGCGCCGCGCAGCATGCCGGCCGCGATCCCGGCGTAGTACGGCGCCTCGACGATCAGGACATGGGGTGCGGTCACGGTCACGCCTCGCGCACGATCGGACGGTGCTCGACGACCGAGAGCCCGTAGCCCTCGAGCCCGACGATCGTCCGCGGGTGGTTGGTCAGCAGCGCCATCTCGCGCACGCCGAGATCGAGCAGGATCTGCGCCCCCACGCCGTAGTCGCGGAGCGGCGGCGTGCCGCCATTGGCCGCGCGCAGCACGCGCTCGGAGAGCGCGGTCGGGCGCGACTCGCGGATCAGCACGACGATACCCCTGCCCTCGCGGTCGATCATCCGCATCGCGGCCGCAAGGCCCGAGCCGCCGCGATCGCCCAGCACATCCGTCAGGACGTTGAGCGCGTGCATGCGCACCAGCACCGGACCGGGGGCCGCGATGTCGCCCTTCACCAGCGCGATGTGCTCGGCGTACTCGACCGTGTTGACATAGACGATAAGACGGAACGTGCCGCCATGAATGCTGTCGATCACGGTCTCGGCGCGGCGTTCCACGAGGCGTTCGGTGCGGCGGCGATGCGCGATCAGGTCGGCGATCGTGCCGATCTTGAGCCCGTGATGCTGGGCGAAGGCGATCAGGTCGGGCAGCCGCGCCATGGTACCGTCGTCGTTCATGATCTCGCAGATCACGCCGGCGGGGATGAGCCCGGCCATGCGTGCGAGATCGACCGCGGCCTCGGTGTGGCCCGCGCGCACCAGCACGCCGCCCTCGCGCGCGAGCAGCGGGAAGACATGGCCCGGGGTGGTGATGTCGTTCGGTCCTTTCGTGGGGTCGATCGCCACCGCGATCGTGCGCGCGCGATCCGCCGCCGAGATCCCCGTGGTGATGCCCTCGCGCGCCTCGATCGAGACGGTGAAGGCGGTGTGGTGGCGCGAGGCGTTCGACTGCGCCATCAGCCTGAGCCCGAGCTGCTCGACACGCTCGCCGGTGAGCGCCAGGCAGATCAGCCCGCGGCCATGCTTGGCCATGAAGTTGATCGCGGCCGCGTCGGCGAACTGGGCGGGAATGACGAGATCGCCCTCGTTCTCGCGATCCTCGTCATCGACCAGGATGAACATCCGCCCCGCGCGCGCCTCGGCAAGGATCTCCTCGGTCGGCGAGAGCGCGTCGGTCCAATGGATGTGCGTGGCCTCCACGCCTAGCTCCTGGCATCCAGCAGCCGCGCGAGGTAGCGCGCGACCAGATCGACCTCGATGTTCACGGGATCTCCCGGCTTCATCCGGCCGAAGGTGGTGACGCTGGCCGTGTGGGGGATGATGTTGACCCCGAAGGCATCGGCGTCAACGTCGTTCACGGTCAGGCTGACCCCGTCCACCGCAACGCTGCCCTTCGGCGCGATGAAGGGCATCAAATGCGGCGGGGGACGGATGCGCCAGCGGGTGGAGCCGCCCTCGGGGATAGCCTCGGCGACCGTGCCGACCCCATCGATATGGCCCTGCACAAGATGCCCGCCGAGCTCATCGCCGAGCCGGAGCGACCGCTCCAGGTTCACGGGCGTTCCGGGCCGCCAGCGACCGATCGTGGTCTTCGACAGCGTCTCGGCCGAGGCGTTGAAGGCGAGCGTGCCCTCGCCCTTCTCCACCACCGTCAGGCAGCAGCCGTTGCAGGCGACCGAGGCGCCGAGCTCGATCCCGCCCGTGTCCCAGCTGGTGGCGATGACGATGCGCAGGTCGCGCCCCTGCCCCGCGGGCTCGATGGTCCGGACCGTGCCGAGATCGGTGACGATCCCCGTGAACATCCCGCTACTCCCGTTCCAACAGCGTCAGGCGATCGGTTCCCGCGGTCAGGCTGTCGATGACGCGGAACCTGGGCATCGCGTGGAGCCCGGCGAGCCCCAGCGCCTCGATCCCGGGCACCGCGTCGGCCCCCAGCACGCCGGGCGCATGGAACCAGGCGAGCCGATCCACCACGCCCGCGCGCAGCAGCGAGGCGGCGAGCCGCGCGCCGCCCTCGACCAGCACGCGCGTGATGCCCCGTTGCGCGAGCGCCCGCAAGGCCGCGCGCGGTTCGGGTTGGCCGTTCGGGTCTGCGGGAATCGAGATGACGGTGACGCCGCAATCGGTGAGGCCGGCCACACGGTGCCGGTCCGCGCCCTGGGTGGTCAGGATCCAGGTGGGCGTGGCGCGGGCGGTGGCGGCGAGTACGGAGGTGAGCGGCAGGCGAAGCCGCCCGTCAGCGACGATGCGCACGGGGCCGAGGTGGCCAGGCGGGACGAGGCCGGAGATGCGCACGGTGAGCGCCGGATCATCGGCCAGCGCGGTGCCGGAGCCGACCATCACCGCGTCGTGGCGCGCGCGCAGGCGATGCGCGAGCCGGCGCGCCTCGGGCCCGGTGATCCAGCGGCTCTCGCCCGAGGCGGCGGCGATGCGGCCGTCCAGCGTGGTGGCGAGCTTCAGCGTGACCAGCGGCCGGCCCGCACGCACGCGCGACAGGAACCCGGCGTTCAGCCGCGCGGCCTCGGCCTCCAGCACGCCCTCGGTCACCGCGATGCCGGCGGCGCGCAGTAGATCGAGCCCCTCGCCGTTCACGCGCGGGTCGGGATCGCGCAGCGCGACCACGGCGCGGGCGATGCCGGCGGCGATCAGCGCGTCGGTGCAGGGGGGCGTCCGGCCCCAGTGGCAGCAGGGTTCGAGCGTGACATAGGCGGTGGCCCCGCGCGCGGCCTCGCCGGCGCGGGCCAGCGCCTCGGTCTCGGCATGGGGGCGGCCGCCGGGCTGGGTCCAGCCGCGGCCGACCACGGCGCCGTCACGCACGATCACGCAGCCGACCGCCGGGTTGGGCGCGACGTTGCCGAGGCCCCGGCGCGCGAGCGCAAGTGCGGCGCGCATGTGTGCGATGTCGTCGGGCGTGGTCACGAGCCACTGCCCGCACCCAGCCCCTCTCCCGCACGCGGGTGAGGGGACGCAGCGGTGCCACCGGGTTCCCTCTCCGATGTCAGCGGGAGAGGGTCAGGGTGAAGGCCGGTCACACCCGCTCAATCGCCGCGCCCAGCGCCGAGCGCGCCGACGAACCGCTCGAAGTCCTTGGCCTCGCGGAAATCGCGATACACCGAGGCGAAGCGCACATAGGCCACGGGGTCGAGATCGCGCAGCACGTCCATCACCATCTCGCCGATCATCTTGGACGGGATCTCGCTCTCGCCCGAGGTCTCCAACTGGCGCTGGATGCTGTTGACGATGCGCTCGATCCTGTCGTCGTCCACCGGGCGCTTGCGGAGCGCGATGCGGATCGACCGTGCAAGCTTGTCGCGGTCGAAGGGCACGCGCCGTCCGTCGCTCTTCACCACCGTGAGTTCGCGGAGCTGGGTGCGCTCGACCGTGGTGAAGCGCTGGCCGCAGGCCGGGCAGTAGCGCCGCCGCCGGATCGCCGCCCCGTCCTCGGTGGGGCGGGAATCCTTCACCTGGGTGTCGTCATGGCCGCAGAAGGGACAGCGCATCGGCGGCTCAGGCGCGATAGACCGGGAAACGCGCGCAGAGCGCCTTCACGCGTTCGGCCACCGCGCGCTCGGCCGCGTCGTTCGACCCGTCATTGGATCTCGCGAGCCCGTCCAGCACCTCGCCGATCATCCGTCCGACCTC
>CALKJX010000070.1 GCA_937995555.1 uncultured Elioraea sp. | reverse complement strand
TGACCGTCACGGGCCAGCATCTCCAGGTCGCCTCGACCGCGCGGATCGCCGCGTCCGGGCGGGAGGCGGGCGGGTCCGTGCGGATCGGCGGCGACCGTCAGGGCACGGGCACGCTGCGCCGCGCCGAGACCGCGACCGTCGAGGCCGGGGCGCGGATCGAGGCGCGCGCGGCTGCCGGCACCGGCGGCAGCGTGATCCTCTGGGCCGACCGCACGCTGCGCTTCGACGGCGGGCTCGACGTCACCGGCCCCGTCTCGGGCGGCTTCGCCGAGACCTCGGCCGTCGAACTCGTCGACATCGGCGACGCCGCCTCGGTCGCGGCCGGGCCGGGCGGGCAGTGGCTGATCGATCCGGTGAACATCACCATCAACGCCGCGATGGCGGCGGGCATCGTCGGCACGCTGAACGGCGGCGGCGACGTCACCGTCACCACCGCCCTGCCCGGATCGGCCCCTGGCAACCTGACGGTGGCCAGCCCCATCGCCTGGAGCGGGGCCGGCAACCTGACCCTGTTCGCCGACCGCGACCTCACGATCAACAACACCGTCGCGATCACCACCTCCGGCGCCGGCAGCCTGGAGGCGCGCGCGCTGCGCGACACCACGATCGGCGGCCCGGTGACGAGTTCCGGCAGCGGCAACATCGCCTTCGACACGGGCCGGAGCCTGACCGTGAACCACAACGTGGCGGCCTCGGGCACGGGCGCGGTCACGCTCCGCGCCCAAACCGGCAACCTGATCGCCTCGAACGCCGGCAACGACCGCAACGTCCAGATCACCACGCAGTCCGGCGCGCTCAGGCTGGAGGCGACCCGCGGCTCGGTGCTGGTCCGACGCACCGCCGCCGCCAACACCCGCAATGTGCGGGTGCAGACCGACAGCGGGTCGCTCGACATCGTCGGCGGCACGTCGATCCAGGTGCTCGGCGGCAGCGGCAGTTCCTGGGCGCGCGTGCGCAGCGAGACCGGCGCGATGACGCTGCGTGCCCCCGACATCCGCGTGGTCGGCGGCAGCGGCAGCAACGCCTTCGCCGAGGTGGTGGCCGGCAATGGCGGATCGCTCACCATGAAGGCGGACCGCCGCATCCTGGTGCAGGACGGGGCGGCGGGCAGCCCGGGGCGCGTGTTCGCCCTGAACGGCGCCGACCTGACCATGCGGGCGCCGCAGCAGCTCTGGAACGGCCTCGTCCGCGCCGGCGATCCCGGCGCGGGCACGGGCGGGACGGTGCGGGTCGCCGGCGCCATCGACGCGTCCGTATCGCCGGTCTTCAACCTCGCCGCCGGCAACGACTTCACGCTCGAACCCTCGGTGCCGGGGCCCGGCAGCGCCACCACGGCCAGCCGCTACACCTCGCCCGTCGGCCTGCGGGTCGACACCCGCGGCAGCGGGACGATCACGCTGAACGCACCGGTCACCGCCGCCCAGGCGACCCTGGTGTCGGAGGAGCGGGTGACGCTGGGGACGGGCGCGACCGTCACCGGCACCGGCATCGGCGAGGCGGTGGTGATCGCCGCCGGGCGCGGCTTCGACAACCAGGCCGGTGCCGGCGCGCTTGGCGCCCCGTCCGGCCGCTGGCTGCTTTTCCTCGACAGCTTCGCCGGCATGCTCGGCACCGAGCCGGCCACGCCGGAGTTCGACCTCTACAACCGCCCATTCGACTATGCCGACCCGGCGCGCGCCGATGTGGCGGCGCAGGTCACGGCGCTCGCCGTATCCCCGGGCAACCGGATCGTCTACGGCGAACAGCCGGTGATCACGGTCACGGCCGAGACGCTGAGCAAGACCTACGGCACCGCGGTGAGCCCAACGGCGACAACCGATGCGTCCGGGCTGCGCCCGAAGGACGCGCCCCTCGGCACGATCCTGGTCGGCGGCACGACCGCGACCAGCGCCGGGGCGGCGGCGGCGGCGGATGCTGGCAGCTACGCCACCACGGCGGTGGCGGCCCTGACCGCACGCGGTGCGGAACAGGGTTACGGCCTCGCTCTTGTGCCTGGGACGCTGACGGTGACGCCGGCGCCGCTGACGGTGACGGCGAACGACGCGTCGCGGCTGTACGGTTCGCCGAACCCGGTCTTTGATGCGACGTTCTCCGGGTTTGTGCTGGGGCAGGATCCGTCGGTGCTGGGCGGGACGCTGTCGTTTACGACGCCGGCGACGCCGGCGAGCGATGTGGGCAGCTATGCGGTGACGCCGGGCGGTCTGACGAGCGGCAACTACGCGATCAGCTTCGTGCCTGGGACGCTGACGGTGACGCCGGCGCCGCTGACGGTGACGGCGAACGACGCGTCGCGGCCGGAAGGCCAGTCCAATCCGCCTTTCGCCGCCACGTTCTCGGGCTTCGTGCTGGGGCAGGATCCGTCCGTGCTGGGCGGCACGCTTTCCTTCGCCACGCCGGCGACGCCGGCGAGCCCGCCTGGTGCGTACGCGATCATTCCGTTCGGTCTGACGAGCGGCAACTACGCGATCAGCTTCGTCAACGGCGTGCTGACCGTCACCCCTGCGGCACTGCCGCCGGGCGGCGGCGCGGCCCAGGCCGGTCTGCTCGAGGGGCTGGAGCCGTTCCGGCGCGGCGTGCAGCCCTTCACGCCGGGCGATGCCGGATTCCGCACGACAGTCCTGGAGGCTGGCCCGGCCGTCGCCGACCCCTTCCGACTCGCCTACTCTTTGGGTAGCGTGATCCAGCTGGCGGTCGGTCAACCGAGCTTCCCGGGTGGTTTCGTCCCGGCCGGTGCCGGCCGTCCCGACGGTACGGAAACCGAGGGCGGAGCGATGTGCGGCGGCCCTATCCACCTCGGCCCGCGCTCTGAGGCCTGCCAGGAGGTGCGCTTGATCGAGACATACTGGACGACGATCGGCCAAGAGGCCCGGTGAGGCGCCTCGCCGTCGCCGTTCTCGCCTGCGCGAGCGTCTCGGCGGTTGCGCTCGCGCAGCCAGTCCAGACTCCCGGCGCGGCGAGCCCGGAGTTCCAGCGGCGCCAGTTCGAGCCGCCGCTCGTACCGCGTGCCGAGCCCTCCGCGCTCGAAGCGCTGCCGGTGCCGCCCGCGGCGGTGGCGACCACCGGTCCGAGCTTCGTGCTGCGCGAGGTGCGGCTGGAGGGCGCGCGCACGATCCCGGAGACCGAGCTCGCGCCGCTCTGGGCCGGGCTGATCGGCAGCAGCGTTTCGCTGGCGACGCTCCAAGCGCTCGCCGATGCGATCTCGGCGCGGTACCGCGCCGAGGGTTATGTGCTGTCGCAGGCGATCCTGCCGGCGCAGACGATCGAGAACGGGGTCGTGCGCATCACCGTGGTCGAGGGGTTCATCGACCGTGTGCTGATCGAGGGCGGACCCGCCTCGGGCCAGGCGGCGCTGCAACGGCGCTTCCGCTTCGTTTCGGCCGACCGGCCGATGTCGCTCTACACGCTCGAACGCGCGGTGCTGCTCTCGCGCGACACGCTGGGCGGCGGTGTCGAGACCGTGCTGTCACCCGCACCCGCGACCTTCGGCGCCGCCGACCTGACGGTGCAGTACCGGCCTAAGCCGTTCGAGGGCTTCGGCATCGTCGACAACCGCGCCTCGCGGCTGTTCGGGCCCTGGGTCGCGCGCGCCGGCATCACCAGCTACGACCTGCTCGGCCAGACCGAGCGGCTCGATCTGTCGGTCGCCTCCTCGCTCGGCGGGCCGGAGCTGCGCTTCATCGAGGGCGGCATCACCCTGCCGCTCGCTTTCCTTGACGGTACGGCCCTCGACGGCGCGCGTGTGGAATTCGGTGGTGACGCCACGCGTGGCCGGCCCGATCTGCGCAAGTCCGGCCTCGCCGCGCTGACGGCCTTGCAGGAGGAGACGAATGTCCGCCTCGGCCTGTTCGTGCCGGCGATCCGCACGCGGAGCGAGAACCTTTTCCTGCGCGGCGGCCTCACTTGGCGCAAGAGCACCGCCGAGCAGCGCTTCCAGGGCATCGATCTCGGCCGTTCGACCGATCGACTGCTGGTGGCCGAGGCGCGCGCGACCTGGGACCTCGCCGACCGCCTCAACGGCGTGACGCTGATCGATGGCGCGCTGCGCCAGGGGATCGCGACGGGCGGGACGACGATAGGCGCTGGCGCGTCCAGCCGCGCGCGCGAGGATTTCACGCTGCTGCGCGGCTCGATCGCGCGGGTGCAGGAGCTCGGCCCCCCCGAGTGGTCGCTGTTCGGCGAGATCATCGGCCAGCTCGCCGGCACGATCCTGCCCAACTCGGAACGGTTCTCGCTCGGCGGAGAGCGACTCGGCCGCGGCTTCGCGCCCGGCAACACCACCGGCGATCACGGCTTCGGCGCCCGGCTCGAACTGCGCCGCCTGATCGCGCTCGGCGAGCTCGGCGACCTCTCGCCGCTGATGAGCGCCTACATCTTCGGCGACTGGGGCGCCGCCATCGACCGCGACCGCGCGCGCGACGGGCGGCGCTGGGAGAGTCTTGCCTCGGTCGGCATCGGCGCGCGCATCGACGTCGCCACCTGGCTCACGTTCACGCCCGAGATCGCGCATCAGGTCCGCGGGCGCCCGGCCGACACGGCGAGCGGCAGGCAGGAGACGCGCGGCTATCTCGGCGCGATCGTGCGCTTCTGATCGCGGGTCAGTAGCCGAGCACGCCGGGCAGCCAGAGCGCAATTTCCGGGAACGCCATCAGCAGGCCGATCCCGGTCGCGAGCATGAGCAGGTAGGGCACAACCGCCCAGCCGACCTCGGCGAGCGGGGCGCCGGTGATCGCCTTGATGACGACGATGTTGAGCGCGACGGGCGGGCTGATCAGCGCCATCTCCAGGTTCAGCGTCAGCAGGATGCCGTACCAGACCTTGTCGATTGCCATCGCGTCCAGCGCCGGCAGGATCACCGGCGTGGTCAGCAGGATGATCGAGAAGGTCTCGAGGATCAGCCCGAGCAGGAACAGCAGCACCATCATGCAGAGCAGGAAGCCGGTACGGCCGAGGCCCGCGGTCGCGATCAGCTGCGACAGTTCCTGCGGCGCGCCGAGCTTGGTGAGCATGTAGCCGTAGAGCGAGGCGCCGACGATGATCATGAACAGCATCGCCGCGGTGCGCGTCGCCTCGTTCACGCCCTCCCAGAGATCGGCGAGCCGCATCTGGCGGTAGACGACCAGGGCGAGCAGTAACGCCCAGAGCGCGCCGGTGCCGGCCGCCTCGGTCGGGGTGAAGACGCCGAAATAGATCCCGCCCAGCACGAAGGGCGGCAGTGTGAGCGCCCAGATGGAGCGGCGGAGCGAGCTGAACAGCTCGCCCCAGGTGGCGGGTGGCGGCAGTTCCACGGCGCGGCCGGTCGCCGGATCGATGCCGCCGCGCTCGGTCGCCAGGCACCAGAGCGAGAACATCGTCGCCATCATCAGCCCCGGCAACACCCCCGCCGCGAACAGCGCGCCGACCGAGGCCTCGGTGACGTAGGCGTAGAGGATCATCGGCGCCGAGGGCGGAATGAGAATCCCCAAAGTGCCGCCGCCCGCGACCACGCCGAACGCGCCCTTGCGCGAGTAGCCGAAGCGCAGCATCTGCGGGATCGCGACCTTGCCGATCGTCAGCGCGGTCGCGACCGAGGAGCCGGAGATCGCCGCGAAGACGGTGCAGGCCGCCACCGTGGCGATGCCGAGCCCGCCCCGCACCCGGCGCAGCATCGTGTGCGCGGTGTGGAACAGGTCGTCGACCACCCGGCCGCGCACCATGAAATGCGCCATCAGCATGAACAGCGGCACCGCGACCAGCAGGTAGCTGTCCAGCTTGCCGAACACCAGCTCGCCGAGCAGCGTCACCGCGCCCTCGGTCAGCCACAGCACGCCGAGCGAGAGCAGGAACATCGCCGCGAACATCGGCACGCCGAGATAGAGCAGCACCAGCAGCCCGGCGAGGGTGGCGAAGAAGGTCATTCCACGCGCCCGCCCGGCACGCCGTGATGCGCCTTGCTCTCCGGCCCGCGCGGCTCGATCCCGCAGGCGAGCACGATGATCTGCGCCAGCGCCGCGGCCAGCAGCAGCCCTGCACCGATCGGGATCAGCGTCTGCACCCACCAGATCGGCACGCCATCGACATTCGTCGCGATGCCGATCATGCGCGAGAAGGCGACGGTCGAGAGCCCTTCCCAGAGCAGGACGGCCGCCGTCACTGCGACCGCACCGGCGCCGAACAGGCGCGAGGCGCGCCTGCCCGAGGGCGCGAGCCGCGCGGTCAGCACCTCGACGCCGATATGCTCCTCGCGCCGCTGCGTCTCGCCGGCGGCGAACATCACCAGCGCCACCACCAGCCAGGCGGCGACGTGATCGATCCAGGGCTGCGGCTGGCCGAGGAAGTAGCGCCAGCCCACCGAGGCGCAGACCAGCACGAAGCAGACCAGCCCCGTGAGCGCGCCCAGCAGCGCACCGAAGCGGCAGAGCAGCGCCACCCCGGTTTCGAGCAGTCGCGCGGCGCGCGTGGCCGCGCCGCGCGGCTCATCCATCGCGTCAGGCCGTGAGCTTGCGCAGCAGGTCGAGCATGCGCTGCCCGCCCTCGGGGGTGGCGCGCAGGAACGCATCGATCACCGGTTGCTGCATCACCGCCCGCCAGGCCTCGGCCTCGGCCGCGGTCTGCTCGTGGATCGTCATGCCTTTGGCGCGGAGTTCGCCGACGGCGGCAGCCGCGGTCTGTTCCGTTACGGTGACGGCGTCGGTCTCGGCCTTCCTGAGCGAGGCCTCCAGCGCGGCACGCGCGCCGGCCGGCAGCCCGTCCCAGAAGCGCGGGTTCACGTAGACCTGGGTGTAGACGCAGAAGAACGGCGCGACGGTGCCGAATTTCTGCACCTCGTAGAAGCGGCGGCTGACCGCGGCCGAAACGTCCGTCAGCCCAGCATCGAGCACGCCGGACTGGAGCGCGCCGACCACCTCGGGTGCGGGAGTCGCGGCCGGGGCGGCGCCGGCGGCGCGCAGCGCGTTGTCGATCAGAGGATTGAGGCCGCGGATCTTCAGCCCCTGGAAGTCGGCGAGCTGGATGATCGGCTTGCGGCCGGAGGTGAAGATCGTGCTCCGTGTGGTGAACAGCCAGCCCACGCTCTTCACGCCGCGGCGGGCGGAGGCGGCGTCGAGGAACTGTGCCGCGTCGCTGCCGGGGAACTTCCGGATGCGCGCGAGATCGGTGAACAGGTAGGGGATGGTCGGCGCGCTCATCTCGGGGATGGTGTTGCCCCACGTGAAGTTGGTCGCGACCGCGGCCTCGAAGGCGCCGCGCGCCACGCCGGGGAAGTTCTCGGCCACGCGCGCGAGCTGTTCAGCCGGGTAGACCTGCACGGTGACGCCGGCGTTCTTCGCGTTCACCTCCTCGGCGAAGGCCGCGAGCACGCGGGCGATGTGGTGCGCCGGCGGGTACTGGTGGGACAGGCGCATCACCGGGGCCTGGGCGCGGGCGATCGGCGGCGCGGCCAACAGGCCAGCGGCGCCGGCGAGCAGCGTGCGGCGGGTCGTGCGCATGGATGCAACCTCCCTTCGATCCGAAGCGGGCTCAAAGCCCGTCGGCCGTGGAATAGGGCGGCGGAGGCACGGGGTCAACGCGGCCGGCGCGCCGGAGGGTCCCCCGGCGGCCGGCGCGTGTGGCTCAGTGCGTGGCAGCGGCAGGCCGCCCGGCGGCTCGAAGCCGGCGGACACGAGGTCCGGGGGCATCTCCGTGCCGCGGAACGACGGGCGGCCGAAACAGGCGTTGTTTGGGACCGTCTCGATACGGGTCAGGGCAACCGCGTCGAGCCAGTCCCCGTCCCCATCGGCGATGAAGCCCAGCAGCGTCGTGCCGCGGATGCCCATCCTGTTGAGTGCGTCGCCGAACTCCGGCTCCTCCACCAGCGGCGCGACCAGGACCTGCACGCAGACTGCGCCGGCGGGCGAGACGAGCAGGGAGCCGCCGGTCACGAACGGCCGGGTTGCCGCCCGGCTCCAGATTGTGGCCGAAGCCGGCCACGCGTCAGAGCACCGCGGCCGCCGGTCCGGAGGACGGCGCCTCGGTGGCGCGGCAGTCGGCGGTCACGCCATCGGGCAGTCCGCCTGACCAGGCGAGCACGGCGGTGGTCGCGATCCCGTCGATCGGCGCCTGCACGGACCACTTCCAGGTGCAGGTCGTCGCCACCTGGGAACAGGTCCGGACGGCGGTTCCAGCGAACGTCACGGTCAGTGCGGCGCCGCCGCCCCGGCACCGAGCACCGGCCCCGTGGCCAGCACCCCCGCGCGGACACGGCGTGCAATGCTCATGTCCGGCTCCCCCATGATAGCGATGTGAACCACCAGTCCTGTGATACGACTCTGCAAGAAGTTTCTCGTTGCGACGGGTCGGTGTGCACTCCTTCGGACGGCGGCGTTCTGTTCCGTGCCGAACCGGTGCAAGGCGGCCGTGGCGATGCGGCGCTGCCGTTTCCAGACGCGAACGACAATGGCGGGACCCTCATGATCCGGTTCCGTGCTCAGGCCGCCCGGTCCGCCTGCGCCTGCTCGTAGAGACGGCACTCGACATGCCCGCCCGCGGCGCGCGGAATCGGCCGCGGCGCGGTTCGGCTGCAGAGCGGCATCGCATGCACGCAGCGCGGGTGGAAGGTGCAGCCCGAGGGCGGATCGAGCGGGTTCGGGAACGCGATCCCGAGATGCGCATCCGGCACGCCGAGCTCCGGCTCCGGCGTCAGCACGGAGTCGAGCAGAGCGCGTGTGTAGGGATGCTTCGGATCGCGGAACAGCGTCTACGTGTCCGCCTCCTCGACGATGCGTCCGAGATACATCACCGCGACGCGCGTAACGATGTGCTCCACCACCGCCAGGACGTGGCTGATCAGGATGCAGGTCAGCCCGAAATCCTGGCGCAGGTCGATCAGCAGGTTCAGGATCTACGACTGCACCGAAGCGTCGAACGCCGAGGTCGGCTCGTCGCAGATCACGATCTCGGGCTGCATTATCAGCGCGCGCGCGATCGCTACGCGCTGGCGCTGACCGCCCGAGAGCTGATCCGGATAGTTGCAGAGATGGGCGCGCGCGAGCCCCACCTTCTCCATGATGCGCACCACCCGCTCGCGCCGTTCCTCCGCCGTGCCGATGCCGTGCATGCGCAAGGGGAGCGAGATGATGTCGGCGATGGTCTTGCGCCGATCGAGCGACGAGCAGGGATCCTGGACCACCGGCTGGATGTGCCGCGCGCGCGAGCCGGTCCATCCGGTAGAGCGGATGTCCGTCGAACAGCAGCGCGCCGCCCGATGGTTCGAGCAGGGCGAGCAGCATGCGCGCGAGCATGGATCTGCCGCAGCCGGACTCGCCCACGATGCAGCGCGTCTCGCCGCGATCGACGCCGCACGAGATGCCGCGCACCGGATGCAGCACCCCCTCGGCGAGCGGGATGTCGACCGTCCGGTCCTCGACCTCCAGCAGCCGGCTCGCTTGCGGTTCTCCGGCGCGGTGATGTCGCGCAGCCCGTTGCCCAGCATGTTCACCGACAGCGCCAGCAGCGACAGCGCGATGCCGGGGATCACGGTCACCCGGTGGTCGAACAGCAGGTAGTCGCACGCCTCGGCGATCATCAGCCCCCAGGAGGGCGTGGGCGGCTGCACGCCGAGGCCGAGGAACGAGAGGACGGCTTCCGGCAGGATCGCGTTCGCGACCTCGAAGGTCGCGACCACGATCAGGTTGTTCATGATGTTGGGCAGGATCTCGGAGAGGATGATGCGCGGGGTCGAGGCGCCGATCGCGCTCGCGGCGGCGACGCAGTCGAGCGAACGCGCCTGCATGGTGGCACTCCGCATCACCACGGCGAGGCGGTCCCGCAGCAAGAGGCCGAGCACGGCGATGAAGATGGCCAGGCTCGCGCCGGTGATCGCCACCACCGCGAGCGCCACCAGGATCACCGGCAGGCTGAGCCGCGTGGTGATGACCAGCGAGATCACCATGTCGGCGCGGCCGCCGAAAGAGCCCGCGGTGATGCCGAGGGCGGAGCCGATCATGCCGGAGATGATCGCGGTCGCCACCCCGATGATCAGCGAAATGCGCGCGCCCGGCGATCCTTGCGAGCGAGCGTTCGAGATAGGCGCGCGGGCTATCGGCGCCGTCGGCGAAGCGCGGCGTCGCGTCGTCGAACGTCAGTGCCTTGAACGATTGCGGCGGAGGCCGGCCATGGATCGCCCCCTGTCTTCTCCGCGCCAGTCAACCGGAGAGGGTGGGGCGAGACCAGGCCGCTCAGGCTGTGCCGGGAACGCAACGGCGCGTCACCGCCCGACGAGACCCGGCAGATGCCCCGGCTTGCCGAAAAGGGCGCCCTGCGCGAGCTCGACGCCGAGCCCTGCCACCATGCTCGCCTGCGCCTCGGTCTCGACCTGCTCGGCGATGACGCGTGCCTCGACCGCGCGGCAGAGATCGACCATCTGGCCGAGCAGTTCGCGGTCGCGCGCGCTGGCCTCGGCGCCGCGCACATAGGCGCCGTCGATCTTCACGAAATCCACGTCGAACAGCTTGAGGTAGCGCAGCGAAGCGGCACCCGCGCCGAAATCGTCGATGCAGACGGCGTAGCCGCGCGCACGCAGCGCGTCGATGGTGGCGCGGGCGGTGGCGGCATCGACGATCTCGCCCGTCTCGGTGATCTCGAACAGCAGCCGACCCTTGAGCTCGGGGGCCGCGTCGAGCGTCTGCTCAAGCGAGGCGCGGAACGCCTGATCCTCGAGCGACATGCCCGAGATGTTCACCGCGACGGTCGCCGCCTTGGCGGCGAGGGCGGATTCGGTCGCGGCCGCGGCGACCGCGAGGTCGAGCTCGGCCGAGAGGCCGGCGGCCTCGATAAGCGTGACGAAGGATTGCGGCGTCTCGCCGCCATCCGGCGTCGCATGGGGGCGGATCAGCGCCTCGAAATGATGCGGACGACGGTCCTTGAGCGTGACGATCGGCTGGAAGGCGAGGCGGAAGCCGCGCCGTTTCAATCGTCCACGCAACGAGTCCGCCTGGGCGGCGAGCGTGGTGAGGAAGCCCGACAGCCCGCGCGAGAGACCGGCCGCCTCCAGCCCGGCGCGGCCGCCGGCGGCGAAGCGATCCAGGGCCATGCGAAGGGCGCGCACCTGCTGGACGGTGCTGAAGCCGGGTGCCGCGAGCTTGAGTTCGGTGCCGTGCACGCGCGGTGCCGAGCTTGCCGGGGCGCGTTCGCGCAGCAGGGTTTCGACGGCGCGGCAGATGGCGTCGACATTGGCTTCGCCGCCGTGCACGAGCGCCCAGCGTCCGGCGCCGAGCTCGGACTGCATGCCGGCGGGGGCGGCTTTGGCGATGGTGGTGCTGATCCGGTCGAGCAGCGCCTCGCGCGATTCCCGGCCGAGCATGACCGAGACCTCGGCGAGGCCCTCGACCTCGAGCAGGGCGAGCCGGGCGGGGGCACCGCCGGCGGCGGCGTCGCGCAGCCGCGCCTCGACCGTGCGGCCGAAGCCTTCGGTGCCGCTGCCGCGCTGCCCGGTTTCGGGCAGGGGGGCGGGCAGGGGGCCGAAGGTGAGGCAGAAACGCAGGCCCTCGCTGCCGGTGGCGAGGCCGGCGAAGGCGCAGGCGCTGCGTTCGCGGTCGGCGAGGCGCAGCGCGACGGGGCGGAGCCGCCCGCGCAGCGCGAGGTGTGCGAGCCCGGCCTGCAGGGCGGCGCGGTCTTCCGGCGCGATGAGGCGTTCGACCGGCATGCCGACGGCCTGGGCCGGCGGGTGGCCGAAGCGGGAGGGGAAGGCGCCGGCGGCGAAGGTGATGGTGCCGCTCTCGTCCACCTCGACCAGCAGGTCGGCGGCGGCGAAGGCGAAGGCCAGCAGCCGTTCGCGCGTGTCGGGGCGCGACGGTGGGGGTTGGCTTTCGCGTGGCCCGGCAACGGGCCGGATGGCGGCTGAAACGGTCATGCGCATCTCACCTCCGGCGCAGGAGACCTGATGCGGCTGAATCAACCCTTAAGAGGAGCGGTGCGCCACGGCGGCACAAGGGATCTTGAGGGCGGCTCACACTGCCCCGGCCTGCTCCATCATCGCCACGTCCAGCAGGCGTTCCAGCACCTCCGGCTCCTGCGCCCCGGCGATCGCGTGCCGGCCGGCGACCACGAAACAGGGCACCCCGTTGATGCCCAGCCGGTGCGAGCGCAGGTTCTCCACCAGCACCGCCTCGGTGTCCTCGCCCGAGGCGAGGAAGGCAGCCGCCGCATGCCCGTCCAGCCCCGTCTCGATCGCCACCTGCACCAGCGTGACGCGGTCGCCGATGTCGCGCGCCTCGGCGAAATGGGCGGTGAACAGCGCCTCCACCACCTCCGCGGCCCTGCCTTCGCGTGCGGCGAACCGCACCAGGCGATGCGCGTCCACGGTGGCGGGGGTGCGCAGGATGCGCTCGAACCGGAAGGCGAGGCCCTCGGCCCGGCCGACATCGGCGATCGCGGCGTGTAGGCGGCGGGCTCGGTCCTCGCCGCCGAACTTGCGCTGGATGTAGTCGGCATGGGCCATGCCGCGCGCGGGCATGTCGGGGTTCAGCAGGAAAGGCTGGAAGGCGAGGTCGGCGGCGAGGTCGGGCCGCAGCGAGAGCGTGCGCGTGAGCCGGCGCAGGCCGATCCAGCACCACGGGCAGACCAGGTCGAACACCACCTCGACGGCGAGCCGGACCGGCGGGCGGGCGAGCATGTTCATGGCGCCGACGATAGCCGAAGCGCCGAGGGGGCACCATGGCGGCGGGTCGGTGCCTGCAACGGTCCGTTAAGAGGATGCGGCGATGGTGGGGCGGAACGCCACACCCCCACGGAGCGATGTGATGTCATTCCTGACCGCCCTCAGGATCGGGCCCCGTCTTTACCTGTCGCTCGCGCTGCTCGGTCTGGTCACCGTCGGCAGCGTCGCCGCCAGCCTCAGCGCGCTGCGCGCCTATGACCGCACCGTGGTCGCGGTGCAGAACGCGGCCGAGCGGACCCGGCTCGCCGAGCGCGTGAACGGTCTCGTCTACGCCGTGGTGATGGACAGCCGCGGCGTCTACATGTCGGCCGACACCGCCCGCGCCAAGCCGTTCGCCGACGGGATCCGCCGCTTCCTCGCCGGGATCGAGCGGGACGTCGCGCGCTGGGAGGCGCTGCTGCCGGCCGATCAGCGCCCAGCCTTCGCCGCCGTGAAGGCCGGTGCGGCGGACTTCATCCGGTTGCGCAGCGAGCTCGCCCGGCTCGGCACCGAGGAGAGCCCCGCGGCCGCCGACCGGCTCGGCAACAACGACGAGAACCGGCGCAACCGGCAGGGCTTCAACGCGGCGCTCGACCGGGTGGCGCAGGCGACTGCGGCCGAGGTCGAGGCGCTGACAGCGGAGGTGGACGGGCTGTTCGACCGGCTCGCGCTGTGGCTGCTCGTCGGCACCGGCGCGGGGCTGTCCTTCGCCGCCCTGCTCGCCTGGCTGCTGGTGAGCCGCACGGTGGTGCGCCCGCTCGACGCCGTGACGGCGGCCCTCGGCACGCTCTCCGAGGGGCGCACGGATGTGGTGGTCCCCGGCGCCGACCGCCGCGACGAACTCGGGCGGCTTGCCCAGACGGCCGAGCGGTTCCGCACCGCGCTGATGGAGCGGGCGGCAATGGAGCAGGCGCGGCTCGACGAGGCGAAGGCCAAGGAGGCCCGAGCCGCGGCGATGGCCGAGCAGGTCCGCGCGTTCGACGGCTCGGCGTCCGACCTGCTGCGGCGGCTCTCGGACTCGGCCGAACGGCTGGATGCGGCGGTGGCGGCGATGCGCCGCGTGGCCGAGGTCTCGGCCCAGGGCTCGACGGCCGCGGCCGGCGCGGCCGAGGAGGCCTCGGCCAACGTGCAGACCGTGGCCTCGGCCGCCGAGGAGCTCTCCGCGTCGATCGCCGAGATCACCCGCCAGGTCAGCGAGGCCGCGCGCATCGCCGGCCGCGCGGTCGAAGAGGCGCGGCGCACCGACGGCACGGTGCAGAGCCTGGCCGAGGGTGCGCGCCGGATCGGCGACGTGGTGCGGCTGATCAACGACATCGCCGGGCAGACCAACCTGCTCGCGCTGAACGCGACGATCGAGGCGGCGCGCGCCGGCGAGGCGGGCAAGGGCTTCGCGGTCGTGGCCTCGGAGGTGAAGAACCTCGCCTCGCAGACCGCCAAGGCGACCGAGGAGATCTCCGCCCAGATCGAGGGGATCCAGGGTGCCACCGATCAGGCCGTGGTCGCGATCAAGGGCATCGGCGCGGTGATCGAGGAGATCGACCGGATCGCCGCGGTGATCGCCGCCGCGGTCGAGGAGCAGGGGGCCGCGACGCGGGAGATCGCGCGCAACGTCCAGCAGGCGGCCCAGGGCACCAGCGAGGTATCGGCCCGCGTCGCCGATGTCGGCCGCGCCGGCCAGGAGGCCGAGAGCCAGGCGGCGGGAGTGGACGAGGCGGCGCGCGCCGTCGCGACCTCCGCCGACGGCCTGCGCTCGGAGATCGACGCGTTCCTCGGGCGGATCAAGGCCGCCTGAGCAACGCGCCGGCCGGCGTCAGCGCCAGAGCGGCCGGCCGAGATTGATCTGACGGTTGTCGGTGAGTGCGCCGGTTGCAGCGCCGAGCGCGCCACCGACGACGGCGCCCTGCAGCAGCGTCGCCCCCGTGACGGCGCCGACCGCGAGCCCGGCACCGGCACCGATCGCCGCACCCGACAGGGCACGGTCGCCGGTGGTGTTGCCGCAGGCGGCGAGAGTCAGCGCGGCGATCGCCAGGATGGCCATCCGGGGCATGTGGGGTCTCCGATTCGAATCGACGGTCGTTGAGCCTACCTGGAGGTGTGGCGGGACAAAGGCAAGCCGCGCAGCCCTCGCTTACAGGACCCCGATCAGATAGAGCACAATGATCACGGGCAGGGGCACACCCACCAGCCAGAGCAACACGCCGCGCATCCCGCTCCTCCGTCGCCGTTCCGCTGGTCGCAGAACGCGGCGGCGGGAGGGCGGTTCCTCAGGCGCGGCGCAGCCGGCCGAGCAGGCCGAACGGGTCCGGCAGGCGCGCGGCGAACTCCGTCAGCCGGCGCTGCACCTTCGGGATCAGCATGAGCGCCTCGATGCGGCGATCGAGGAAGCGGAGCGTCGCCTCGGCTTCGAGGCTCTCGTCGCGCAGCCAGTAGAGCACGGTCGCGCTGTAGATCGCGGCGAGGCTCGCGCGCTTGGTGTACCAGGAAAGATCCGTCGAGCGGTCGCCGATCGCGACCCAGATCGCATCGACCGTGCGCGCCGTGATGCGCGCGGCGGCGGGCGCATTCTGCGGCAGGGCGAGCAGGGCGGTCGCGCGCGCGACCGCCTCCTTCCGCCCGGCATTCTGGTCGAGCCGGATGCGGATCGCCGCCGTCACGCGGTCGCGGATGCGCATCGACGCGAGATCGAGTCGGCTCACCTCCTCCGCCATCCGCCGATCCGCGAGATCGCACCAGACCTCGATCGCCTCGACCGGGCCGCCCGGGAACAGGAGGCCGAGATCGGCCGGATCGAACCCGGCATCGGCGAGGCCCGCGCGCAGCGCCTTGCTGGTCCAGCCGTCCAGCGGCACATGCGGCAGCGCCGCCTCGACCGCCCGGTCGCGCTCCTCGCTGCGTTCGATCGTTCCCATCCTCTGTTCCCCTCGTGTCAGCCGTCGCGCCCGCCGGCTTTCGGCGTCTGCGCGGCCGCGTGGGCGGCGCGCGCGATCTCGTCGGTGAACCCGAACAGCGCGAAATCGTCCATCCGCATCGGATAGAGGATGCCGTCCAGGTGGTCGAACTCGTGCTGCACCACGCGGGCGTGGAAGCCCGTCACCGTGCGGTCGATCCGGTTGCCCTCGAGATCGAGGCCGCGATAGCGGACGCGCGCCGGCCGCGGCACCGCCCCGCGCAGCCCCGGGATCGAGAGGCAGCCTTCCCAGGCGACATCCACCTCCTCGCCGGCGGGCTCGACCTCGGGATTGATCAGCACCTGCACGCCGGGCCCGGTCGGCACATCCTCGGGCGAGTCGGTCAGGCGCTCCGGCCGGCAGCGGAAGATGAACAGCCGCAGCGGCACGTGCACCTGGGGCGCGGCGAGCCCGGCCCCGTCGGCGTCCAACAGCGTGTCCACCATGTCCGCGACCAGACGGCGAAGCTCGGGCGCGGCGGCGTCGTCGACCGGCGCGGCCCGGGTGAGCAGGACGGGATGGCCCATGCGGGCGATCTTCAGGATGGCCATGTGGAGGTCCGACGCGGTTTCTCCACAGATAGGGCCGATCGTGCAGCCGGCAAAGCGCCGGGTTCGACCTTTCGCGGCCGTTCCACCTGTGCTATCGAGCGAAATCCCGAGCCGGTACCCGGCTCGGGCCTGTTTTTGTGCCCGCAGGTGATCCCGCTTCCGGGAAGGGCATGAGAGTGAATGGAGGGTGTCTGCACGTGCAGGTTCTGGTTCGTGACAACAACGTCGATCAGGCGCTGAAGGCGCTGAAGAAGAAGATGCAGCGCGAGGGCATCTTCCGCGAGATGAAGCTCCGCCGCCACTACGAGAAGCCGTCCGAGCGTCGCGCGCGCGAGGAGGCAGAGGCCGTGCGTCGCGCCCGCAAGCTGGAGCGCAAGCGGCTGGAGCGTGAGGGGTTCTGAATCCACTGGCCGGGGTGGCACGCCACCCCCGAGCGTTGAGGACAACCGCGGTTCGGGCCGGCCCGGGACCGCGGTTCGGTTTTCCGGGCCGGGCGGTTCCCGGGCAGCGATGCGGCATCGATGGGTGTGATCCGCGCGATCGTTGCGGCGATCTGGGGGCTGATCCGCTGGCTCGCCCGCCTGATCCTGCTGCTGCTCATGCCGTGGCGCTGGTTCCGCCGCCGCCCCGCGGCCGCGCCGGTCCCGGCCGCCGCGCCGGAGGTGCCGGCCAAGCCGGTGGTCGAGGACACGTGGCCCGAGATGCCGCGCACCGGCCGCCCGGGCACCGCCACCGACGAACAGGTCGAAGCGCTGATGGCGCTGCGGGTCGTACCCGCTCCGCCCTGCCGCGACCTGCACGACTACTCGCGCGAGGAGGCGGCCGCCATCCTCGACGCGATCGCCTTCGCGCGCGAGGTCGCCTCCCAGGTGACCGGCGGCGAGGACGAGGAGGCGCCGCCGGAGGCCTTCACCGCGCTGCTCAACGAGCTCGTGGCCGAGACGCTGTCGGACGACGAGCTGCGCAACTTCGCGCTGCGCTGGGCGAGGAGCGGCAAGCCGACGCCGATCCGCGAGAACACCACCTTCGACAAGGCGCGCGCGGTGGTGCTGCGCTACTGGCAGCCGCACGAGACGGCTAGCTGAGCAGCACGAGCCGAACTGGTCCCTCAGCCGGAATCCAGACCACGGCGTTCTGGGCGAAGGTGCGGCCGAGTGCCGCCGCCTGCGCCGGGGCGTCGAGCGCCACCAGCAGCGACGGCTCGGGCGTCCATGCGCCGGCGTCGTCACCACCCGCGCCCTCGCGGCAGGGCCAGCCCCGCGCCGCGACATGCGCGCGCAGCCTTGCCATTGCGGCGCTGTTCGCCGCTTCGTCCTGACGCTGCCCGCGCGGGTTGCAGGCCGTGACGAACGCGGCCCCCGCGCATCCGATCGCGCGAAGCCACGCCTGGGTGCGTGGTGCGGGCGCGCCGATCCGGATCGTTTCCGGCCCGTCCGGATGCGCGATGCGGTACCACGCCGCGCGATAGGCGGCGATCAGCGCCGCCGGCAGCGCGGAGCGGTGCGCCGGAACGCCAGCCGCGCTAGCCTCCGCATCGTGCTGTCGATCCTCGCCAACCGCGTCTATCGCCACCTCCTGCTCGCCCAGGTCGTGTCGCTGCTCGGCACCGGGCTTGCGACCGTTGCGCTCGCGCTGGTCGCGCACGATCTCGCCGGACCCCGCGCGGCCTCCGTGCTCGGCACCGCGCTCGCGATCAAGATGCTGGCCTATATCGCGATCGGTCCCTGGGCGGCCTCGCTCGCCGGCATCGCCGATCGGCGCCGGCTGCTGGTGGCGCTCGATCTCGTGCGCGTCCCGTTCGCCCTCGCCCTGCCGTTCGTGTCCGCCGAGTGGCATGTCTACCTCCTGATCGGCCTCCTCCAATCCGCTTCGGCGCTGTTCTCGCCGACCTTCCAGGCGACCATCCCCGACATCCTGACCGACGAGCGCGACTACACCCGGGCGCTGTCCCTGTCGCGGCTGGCCTACGATCTGGAGGCGCTCGCCAGCCCTGCCATCGCGGCGGCGCTGCTCACGGTCATGACGTTTCCTGCGCTCTTCGCGGGCACGGCCGCGGGCTTCATCGCCTCGGCGTCGCTGGTGCTGTCGGTGCGGCTCCCCTCGCCGCAGCCGGTGCACGACCGGGGCTGGCTCGCCCGGGCGAAGGTCGGTTTCCTCGTCTTCGCGCGCACGCCGCGCCTCCGGGGATTGATGGCGCTGAACCTCGCCGTTGCCGCGCCGGGCGCGATCGTGCTGGTCGATACGGTGCTGGCCGTGCGCGAGGCGCTTGCCCGGCCGGAGCAGGACGTGGCCGTGGCCCTGGCCTGTTTCGGCGCGGGCTCCATGCTGGCCGCGCTCGTACTGCCGCGCCTGCTCGATCGCGTGTCCGACCGCATCGCGATGATCGGCGGCGGTACCGCCGCGCCGCTGGTGCTCGCGGCATTGGCCGTCCTGCCGCCGCGCTGGTCGACGCTGCTGATCGCCTGGACGCTGATCGGCCTCTGCTACGGCGCGTTGTTGACGCCCACCGGACGGTTGCTGCGACGCTCCGCCGCGTCCCGCGACCGTCCCGCGCTGTTTGCCGCGCAGTTCGCGCTCAGCCACGCGGCCTGGCTGGTGACCTACCCGCTGGCGGGCTGGACGGCGACGCAGGGCGGCTTGGCGGTGGCGTTCGTCGTGCATGCCGCAATCGGTCTCGCGGCCGCCCTGGGCGCGGCGGTGCTGTGGCCCGCGCGCGATCCGATCGCCGTCGAGCATGAACACCTTCTGCCGCCCGACCACCCGCACCTGGCCGGCGGTTCCGCGCGGCACAGCCATGCCTACGTGATCGACGTCTTGCATCCGCGCTGGCCGCGCCGACCGTGACCATCGGACGGTCCCGGTTCGCGGCACGGCCCGGGTTGCCCCTGGCGTGGCGCCGCAGCATGATCACACGGAGGTGAGGCAATCCAACGGGGGATGAACCGTGACGACACGACGTGCAGTGATGCTGGCGGCCGCGGCGGCGATCGCGCTGGCCGCGCCGGCGAAGGCGCAGACCTATGAGATGGTGGCCGGTGCGCTCGGCGGCGGCTGGTACACGATGGCGACCGGGCTCTCGCAGATCCTGCAGGAGAACGTGCCCGGCCTGACCATCCGCGTGGTGCCGGGCGGCGGGCTCGGCAACCCGACCCGGGTGCAGAACGGCGTCAGCCAGATCGGCTTCGGGCTCGACTTCCTGGTCTCCTCGGCGATCAAGGGCGAGGAGCCGTACCGCGCGCCCCACGACAAGATCAGCCACATCGGCGTGGGCTGGAGCCCGACCGAACATCACATGCTGCGCCGGACCGACGAGGGTCCGTCCGACATGAAGGCGATCCTGACCATGCGTGGCCTGCGCATCGGAACGCCGCAATCGACCTCGTCGGACACGCTGACGCTGATCCACATCCTCAGGCATCTCGGCTCGAGCTTCGACAAGATCCGCGCCGACGGCGGTCGCGTGGTGCAGGGCAGCTACACCGACATCGCCAACGCCTTCATGGACGGCCAGGTGGACTATCTCTATGTCGCGCTTGCCAGGCCCGCGGCGATGGTGAACGAGATCGTGCGCGGCCGGCGCCCGGCCACGCTGGTCGCCTTCCCGCAGGACGTCCGCGACCATCTCTCGCGCACCTACGGCTTCAGCCAGGGCGTGATCCCGGCCGGCACCTATCCCGCGCCGATGCAGACCGCCGAGGTGCCGGTGACGACCATGGACACGGTGCTGGTCGTGCCGACCGCCATGCCGGAGCAGGTCGTCTACAACATGATCAAGGCGGTGATCGCCAATCGCGAGCGTCTCGGCGGCATCCATCCCTCGATGGCGGCGTTCAACCCGGCGGTGGCGTGCAGGTATCCCGGCGCGCCGATCCATCCGGGCGCGCGTCGCGCCTTCGCCGAAGCCGGCTGCACGCTCTGACGGCGGCGCGTTCGATCGGCGGGCCGGGAGCGATCCCGGCCCGTCCATGTTCGTAACGGTTCGGGCATGCGCGAGCTCGCGGGTCCCTGGCAGCCGCTGATCGCGCTCTACGCGGCACTGGTCGGCTTCGCCCATTTCTGGCTGGGCGGCGCCGGCCTGATGGAGCTGGTCGCGCGCGAGGCGTTCGGCGCCGGGCGCTGGACGCAGGACGTGTTCCCCGTGCTGGAGCCGCTGCAGATGCGCGGCTTCCATCTGCTGGCGCTGCTGCCGCTCATCTTCGTGATCTATCCCGCGCGACCGGGCGCGAGCCCGGCTCGCCGGCCCAGCCTGCCGGATCTCGTGCTTGCCGCACTCTCCGCCGCGGCAAGCTTCTACTTCCTCGCCCACGCGCAGCAGATCAACGCGCGCATGGAGTTCATCGATCCGCTGACCGGGCTCGAGTGGTGGCTCGGCGTGATCGCCGTGGTGACGCTGCTGGAGGCGATCCGGCGCGCGGTAGCACCGATCCTCGCCGGCATCGTGATCCTCTCGTTGCTCTACATGTATGTGGGGCAGTGGATGCCGGGCGTGTTCAACACCCGCCCGTTCAGCGTCGCGATGATCGTCGAGACGGTCTACATCGTGCCGATCGTCGGCGGCATCTTCGGGCCGCTCACCGGCATCGTCGCCGGCACGATCGCGATGTTCATCCTGTTCGGCGCCTTCGTGCAGGGCTCGGGCACGGGGCGGCTGTTCTCCAACTTCGGTGCCGCCGTCGCGGGGCGCTTCGCGGGCGGGCCGGCCAAGGTGTCGGTGATCACCTCCGGCCTGTTCGGCACGATGAGCGGCTCGACCGTCTCGAACGTCGCCACCACCGGCTCGATCACCATCCCGATGATGAAACGGCTGGGTTACGCGCCGGCGGTCGCAGGCGGGATCGAGGCTGCCGCCAGCACGGGCGGAGCGATCATGCCGCCGGTGATGGGCGCGGCTGCCTTCGTGATGAGCGAGATCACGAACATCCCCTATGGCGACATCATCGTCACGGCAGCGATCGGCGCGGTACTCTACTTCTTCGCGATCTTCGTCTCCGTGCATTTCGAGGCCAAGCGCCTCGGGCTCGCGGCGATGGAGCCGGACACCATCCCGCCCTGGCGCGTGGTCGCGCGCGACGCGCATCTGATCCTGCCGATCGCGCTGCTGGTGTGGCTGCTGGTCGAGCGCTGGTCGGGCAATTTCGCCGCCTTTGCCGCGACCACGCTGATGATGGTGTGCGCGAGCCTGCGCTCGCACACGCGCATGGGGCCGCGCGCGATCCTCGACGCGTTCGGCAACGGCGCGCGCACCATGGCGGTGCTGGCCGCCGCCGTGGCAGGGGCGGGGATCATCACCTCGGCGCTGACCGTCACCGGGCTGGTGGTCGCGTTCGGCGGCATCGTGAAGGGACTCGCCGGCGGCAGCCTGGCGCTCCTTTGCCTGCTGCTGATGCTGACGGCTCTGATCCTCGGCATGGGCGTGCCGACCACGCCGGCCTACATCATCACGGCCGCGCTCGGCAGCCCGGTGCTGCAGGAATACGGCGTCGACCTGCTGCCGGCACACTTGTTCATGTTCTACTTCGCGGTGCTGGCGGACGCGACACCGCCTGTTGCGGTCGCGTCCTATGCCGCGGCGGCGATCGCGGGCGCGAACCCGATGGCGACCGCGGTGCAGGCGCTGCGCTTCGCGCTCGCCGGTTTCGTGGTCGGCTACGCCTTCATCTACGACCAGGGCATCATCTGGCGCGGCGGCACGGTTACCGTCATCGAGGACACGGTGACGCTGATCGCGGCGCTGACCCTGGTCGGTGCCGCGTTCGGCGGATACCTGCGCACGCGGCTCGCCGGCCCCGCCCGCGCCATTGCGCTCGCGTCGGGCCTGTTCGCGGCGTTCGGCCACATGGTCTCCGACCATGTCCGGCTCGGCTTCGTGCTCGCCGTGTTGGCCCTGTTCTGGTTCGTCCCACGCCTGTTTGCCGCGCGCGAGGAGCGCCATGGCTGACCGGATCGAACGGCTCCAGGTCTTCCGCATCGACAGCGGGATCGCGATGCGGCGCGCGCACGGCTCGGGCGAGATCGCGCGCCGCGTCGGCCGGGTGGTCGTGCGCATCCTGACGGCGGACGGCCTCGAGGGGCTCGGCGAGGCGGCCCCCTGGGCGCCGTTCGGCAACACGGCCGACACCACGGCAGCCGCGGTCGACGGCGCCTTGCGCACGGTGCTGGAGGGCGCGGACGCCACGCGCATCGCCGCGCTCGCCGAGGCGATGGACTGCGCGCTGATGGGGCATCCGGAGGCGAAGGCCGCCGTCGAGATGGCGCTCTGGGACATCGCCGGACGGCGCGCCGGGCTGCCGGTGCACGCGCTGCTGGGCGGGGCGGTGCGCGAGACCATCCCGCTCTCGTTCTCGATCGCCGACCCCGACTTCGCCGCCGATCTCGATCGCGCGCGCGCGATGGCGGCTGAGGGCATCGGTATCTTCAAGGTCAAGACCGGCTTCCTCACCCACGCCGATGATCTCGATCGTCTCGCCGCCCTGCGCGAGACCTGCCCGACCGCCGACATCCGCGCCGACTACAACCAGGGGCTGGCACCCGAGGAGGCGCTGCGCTTCTGCCGCGACCTCGACGCGCTGGAGCTCGGCTTCATCGAACAGCCCGTGCGGCGCGGCCAGGAGCGCATGCTGGCGATGATCGCGGCCGCGCTCGACACACCCGTGATGGCCGACGAGAGCGTCTATTCCGCGCGCGAGATGCTCGACTGCGCGCAGGCCGGCTGGGCCGACTGCGTCTCCATCAAGCTGATGAAGGCGGGCGGCATCCTGCGCGCGCGCGAGGCCGATGCGGTCGCTTCGGCTGCCGGCATGCCGACCTATGGCGGCACGCTGTGGGAGGGCGGGATCGCGCTCGCCGCAGCCGCGCATCTGATCGCGGCCACCCCCAACAT
>CALKJX010000069.1 GCA_937995555.1 uncultured Elioraea sp. | reverse complement strand
GAAGATCGGCACGGGCTCTATCGCGTGCGCCGACGCTTCGACCGCGGCAAGGAAGCCGCCGATGAAGCCGACATCGCGCAGGTGCTCGAAGATCGCCGCACCCTCGAAGATGCCGAAGGACTCGAAATCGCGCAGCGTCGTCGGCACGGGATTGAAGTCGTTCGTCTCCTGCGTGATGTGGAGTACACCGAGACGCATCATCCCTCTCCCCGCCGTGCGGATGTGGCGCATCGTCCTGCCGTGCCCGCCGCGCGTCGAGCCCGCATGTCAGATCGGGTCCAGCGGGTGCACCGGCCGGCGGACGCGCCGGAACGGCACCTTGCGCATGTTGGTGCAGGTCGGCCCCGGCGTGTCCGCGACCAGGATGCGCTCGGCGAGCGGCGCATAGGCGGCGCGGAAATGCGAGGGCGACTTCACGAACACCAGCGCCGCGTCGCGCGGATCGAGCCCGACCGAGCGGTAGATGCCGATGTCCCATTCCAGCCCCGGCACGGAGCGGATGGCGATCCGGATCGCCCCCAGCGCGATCACCGCGCTGAGGCCCATATGCGCGCGCGTGCCTTCCGCACCCGCGTCGCGCATCACGTAGTCGCCGTCGGTCAGCGCCTGCACGCGGCCGGAGACCATGATCGGGCTGCCGTCGTCGCGCGAGAAGTGATGGCCGAGGCTCAGCAGCACGGTGGCCCCAGGACCGGCGGCGGCCGCCGCGCGCGCGGCCGGCGGATCGACCAGGGTGAGGTAGGTCAGGCGGTCGGCGCGATCGGCGCCGGCCGCGATCAGCGCCCGCAGCACCGCGACGTTGTCGCCGCCCGCCCCGCCGCTCGGCGCATCGCCGCTGTCGCTCACCACCGTCAGGCCGGGCTCGCTCAGGCCGATGCGGATCGCCTCCTCGACCGGGGTGAGGTCGGGCAGCAGGCGCTCGCGCCGGTCCCACGCCATCGCGGCGAGACGCTCGGCCGCCGCCGCGGCCGCCGCCCGATCTCCGTCCGCGCAGACGAGCGCGGCGAAGCCGAGATCCGCGAAATCGAGCCAGGGCTGGACCGGGAACAGCGAGGCATGCAGCACCGGCCCCGCTTCCTCCATCGCCCGCGCCGCGACCGCGACCTCGGCGAGCGGACCGTCGGCCGTGCGGCCGTTCACGGGACTGATGATCATCGGCCGCTTCGCCAGCGCCATCACCGGCCGGCGGCGTCCGGCCAGCGTGTCGAGCAGCAGCCGCGCGGTGCGCTCGCCGGTCTCGTACATGTCGACATGGGGGTATTGCTGGTAGCCGACGACGAACACATCGGGCTGCAGGACGCGCGGTGTCACGTGCGCGTGCAGATCGAACGAGACGCCGATGGGCGTACCTGGCGGCACGAGCGCGCGCACGCGCTCGATGATCTCGCTTTCCGGGTCTTCCTCGTCCTCCAGCGCCATCGCGCCGTGCAGGGCGAGCAGCACGCCGTCCACCGGCAGGGCCGCCTTCAGCCGCGCGAGCATGTCGCCGAGCAGGTCCTCGAACACGGCGCGCTCGACCGGCCCGCCGGCGCCGGCATAGGCGGCGAGCAGCGGCAGCGGGGTCGCGCCGGCCGCGCGCAGCACCGCCAGCATGCCGGGAACCTCGACGCGCGCCGCGCCGAAACCGGTCAGCAGCTCGTCACCGCGCAGGACGTAGTGGTCGAGGAAGCCCTGCATCCCCGTGCGGAACGGCACGAAGGTATTGCTCTCCTGGAAGATCGAGCCCAGCGCGATGCGCATCAGACCGCCTGCGCCGCCTCCGCGACCGCCGCCAGCGTCTCCTCGATCACCAGGCTGTCATGGGTCGCGGAGAGGAACCATGCGCCGCGTTCGAGCGCGCGCACGCGGTGCTTCAGCAGTTCGCCGCAGAAACGGATGTAGCGCGGCTTGTCGACGCGCAGCAGGTCACGGTAGTCGCGCGGCGGTTCGGTGAGCCCGAAGGCGACGTGGAAGATCTGCGGGAAGCCGGTGACGGTCGCGGGAATGCCCGCCTCGGCGAGGATCGCCCGGATCCCGTCCATCAGCCGTCGGCCCATCGGCTCGATCGCGTTGATCACGCGGCCGTCGGCCAGCGTGCGCAAGGTCGCCACCGTCGCCGCCATGCTGGAGGGATGCGCGTTGTAGGTGCCGCCATGCAGCACGCCGCCGGTGACGAACAGGTCGAGCAGCGCGGCCTTGCCGGCGACCGCGGCGACCGGAAAGCCGTTGGCGACGCACTTGCCGAAGGTGGCGAGATCGGGGGTGACGCCGAGGCGCTGCTGCGCCCCGCCCGGGGCGACACGGAAGCCGGTGATCACCTCGTCGAAGATCAGCACCGTGCCCGTGCGCGAACACGCCGCGCGCACGCCTTCGAGATAGCCGGGCGCGGGCAGGATCGCGCCCGCGTTGCACATCGCCGGCTCCATGATGACCGCGGCGACGTCGCCGGCGGCGAGGCGCGCCTCGACCGCGGCGAGGTCGTTCCAGCACAGCACCTCGACGCTGCCCCAGGCGGTCTCATCCTGGCCGGCGCTGCCGGGGATGCGGTTCGGATGCGCGCGCGCGCCGGCCCGGTCGGCGCTCGGCGCGACCGAGACCAGCACGGAGTCGAACCAGCCGTGGTAGTGGCCCTCGAACTTGATGACGGTGCGCCGGCCGGTGGCGGCGCGCGCGAGCCGGAGGGCGGCCTGCACCGCCTCGGAGCCGGAGCCGGCGAAGCGCAGCTTCTCCGCGCACGGCACCATGGCGCAGAACAGCTCCGCCGCCTCGGCCTCGAGGCGGCTCTGCCCGCCATAGAGCAGGCCGCGCTCGAGCTGCGCGGTCACCGCGCGGCGGACGACCTCCGGGTTGTGGCCGAGGATCATCGGCCCCATCGCCAGGTAGTAGTCGATCAGGCGGTTGCCGTCGGCGTCGAACAGGTAGGGGCCGTCGGCGCGCTCGAACACGAGCGGCGTGGGCACCATGCCCATGCGGAAATTGCTCGACACGCCGCCCGGCATGAAGCGCGCGGCGGCGGCGATCAGCCGGCGTGACTCCTCGAAGGTCGCCGGCGGCAGGTCGGGACGGTTCGCGCCGTCGTCCACGCCTGCGGCCGGTTCTGCCTCGCTCCGCACCGTCCCCCTCGTCGTCGCTTAGGTCGGGCAGCAGGGCCCGACCGTGGCGAGACTAGGGGCAGTGCGTCATCCCGGCCATGAAAAACAGGTTTCGCCCGATGAAACCGGGCTCAGGGCACCTCGACCCCGAACAGCGGCGCGTATTGCTGCGAGCCGAACACGTCGTGCTCGCCCGGCGAGCCGGAGGGCCGGTCGCGCTTGATCGTGAACTTGATCGCGTTGGCCGGCTCGAACACGACGAAATCGGTGATGCGCTCGCGCGGGATGCGGTAGAGCGCGGCGACGCTCTCCGGCGTCAGCACCTTGGCGTCGCGCACGCGTTCGAAGTTGGCGCGGTCGCGGAAGATCAGGTCGAACGTGATATGATCGACGCCGGCGTTCTTGCTGCGGATCGTGCTGGCGAGGTCGCGCAGCGTGGGCATGTTGCGGATCATGTCAGGCGGCCTTTCGTGCGGAGCCATCGACGGTGTGGAA
>CALKJX010000068.1 GCA_937995555.1 uncultured Elioraea sp. | reverse complement strand
GGCACGGAGGCGTTCGCGCAGCGGGTGGCGCTGGTGATCGGCAACGCTGCCTATGTCGAGGCGCCGCCGCTTGCGAACCCGGCGAACGACGCGACCGACATCCATGCCGCCCTCGCGCGGCTCGGCTTCGACAGCGAGCTCGTGGTGGACGCGGATCGCATCGGCCTGGAACGCGCGATCCGGCGCTTCGGCGATCGCGCGGTCGGCGCCGAGGCGGCGATGCTGTTCTATGCGGGCCACGCAGTGGAGGTGGCGGGGCGCAACCACCTGGTTCCGGTCTCGGCCTCGATCCGCTCGGACCGCGACCTGCCGTTCGAGACCGTCGATGTCGATGCGGTCATGACCCAGCTCGAAGGCCGGGCGCGGATGATTCTGCTGTTCCTCGACGCCTGCCGCGACAACCCGTTCCGGGTCCGGCTGGCGGCTCAGAGCGGGCGCGGCATCGCCGGAACGGGCCTCGCCGCGGTGCGCGGGCCGGTGGGGACCCTGGTGGCGTTCTCGACCGCGCCAGGCACGGTGGCGCAGGATGGCACGGGGCGGAACAGCCCGTTCACGGCCGCCCTGCTGCGCCACATCGAGACCGAAGGTCTGGAGGTGCGCCCGATGCTGGGCCGGGTGCGCCAGACCGTGCGCGAGGCTACCGGCGGGGCGCAGATCCCATGGGAGAATGCCAGCCTGGAGGGCGAGTTCTTCTTCCGGCCCGCGGCGCCGCGCGCTGCCTCGATCGCGGCCCTGCCGCCGCAGCCCCAGGCGCCGCAGCCCGCCCCGGCCGCGCCGCCAAGCGCCGACCCCGCGACCGAGCGGCTCTTCTGGGAGAGCATCCGCGATAGCCGGAACCCGGAAGAGTTCGAGGCCTATCTGCGCCGCTACCCGAATGGCGTCTTCACCGATCTCGCGCGCACCCGGATCGCCGCGCTGTCGGGCGCGCGCGGCATCGTGCGCTCCGATCCGCCGGCCCTGCCAGCGGCGAGCCCACCGGCGCCTCGGGTGGCCACGCCGTCCGCACCGCCGGCCCCACCGCCGCGACCACCTGCACCGGCGGCCGCGGCGCCGCAGTCACCACCCGCGCCGGCCCGTCAGGCCGCACCGGCGGCAGCACCCGAGCCGCACCGCCAGACCGCGCTTGTCCGCCCACCGCCGCCGCCCGCGGCCGAACGCCAGACCCCGGCCGATCCACGCTGCGTGACGGTGGTGCATGCCGGGATGGACCGCGCCGCCGGTGCGCCGGGGCGGATCGAGATGCGCAACACCGGCGCGCCGTGCAGCCTGACGCTGTACCGCGATCCGCAGGTCCAGTCGCGCTACGGCCAGATCTGGGTGACCAGGCGGCCGGAGAACGGCGACGTGACGATCGACAACCCGGCCGTCCGCTACACGCCGAAGCCCGGCTTCCAGGGCGAGGATCGATTCGTCATCGACACGATACCGGACGGCAGGCTGTTCGTCACGGTGCGGGTTCTGGCGGCCGACTGACCCTGGCCGATGGGCCGATTCGGCTGTCAGCGCCCATCCAGCGTGGCAAGGTGGTCGCGCGCGAGCTCGGCCGCCGCACTCTCCGGCGACAGACGAATCGCCATCTCCCAGTCCGCCCGCGCCGCGGCGAGGTCGCGCTGGTCGCGCCGCAACAGCCCGCGCTCGAGCAGCGCGTCCGGGTTCGCCGGATGGAGCGCGAGCGCGCGCGCCAGATCATCCTCGGCCAGCGCCTTCTGACCGAGCTGGCGCCAGGCCGACGCACGCAGCACCAGCGGCTCCGCCCGGTCGGCGCGCAGATCGACCACGCGCGAGAGATCGTCCACCGCCTCCTCGAACCGGCCCTGGCTCGCCGCCGCGATCGCGCGGTCGGTCAGCAGGTCGGGATCGTCCGCGCGGGCGGCGAGGCCGAGCGTCGCCGCGGCATAGGCGCGGTCGGGCCGGCCGAGCGCCAGCCAGAGCTGGCCCGCCTGGGCCAGCAGCGCGGCGCGCGCATCCGCCGGCGCCAGCGCCTCGCGGCCGAGCGCATCGAGAATCTCGGCCGCGCGCTCGACCTCGCCGAGTTGCAGCAGCGCGGTTGCCGCGCAGTGCCGGGCCGCGTCGCCACCGCCCTCGGCGATCCAGCGCTCCGCCTCCACCGCCGCCCGGGACGGATCGACTATGGCGAGACCCATGCAGCGTTCGTAGTCGGAGCCGGCAGGTTCGGTCCCGGCGGGCGGCTCGGCTCTGTCTGCAACCGGCGGCTCGGGCGCGACCGCGGATGCGGGCGGTGACGTGCTCGCCTCGGGAACGGGCTCCGAAGCGACGAACCACCAGGCGCCGCCGGCGGCAGACGCGGCGAGCAGGATCAGCACGGCGAAACGGGCGGCCAGCGGGTTGCTCCTCGTCGAATGTCTCGCGCCATGGTAGCGCAGGCGGCATGGACAGGGGACATCTGCTGGTGTGCGGGCTGGGCTACAGCGGCGGAGCGGTCGTGCGGGCGGCGCGGGTTGCCGGCTGGCAGGTCACGGTGGTCACGCGCGATCCGGCGCGAGCCGAGGCGAGGGCGCTCGCACAGGGCGGGATCGGCGTGGCGGCATTCGCGGAGGCGGCGGCCTTCGCGAGCGCGACGCATCTGCTCGCCACCGCCGCGCCGGACGAGGCGGGCGATCCCGTGCTCGCCGCGCATGAGAGGGCGATCGCGGCTGCGCCCGCGCTGCGCTGGATCGGCTATCTCTCCACCACCGGCGTCTACGGCGATCGCGGCGGCGGCTGGGTCGACGAGTCGACCGCCCCCGCGCCGGGTCAGGAGCGCAGCCGGCGCAGACTTGTCGCCGAACAGGCGTGGGAGAGCGTGGCGCGCCGGCGCGGCGCCGCGCTCGACCTGATCCGGCTCGCCGGCATCTACGGGCCGGGGCGCTCGGCACTGGACGACGTCCGCGCCGGCCGGGCACGGCGCGTCATCAAGCCCGGGCACGCCTTCAGCCGCATCCACGTCGCCGACATCGCTGATCTCGCGCTGGCGGCGATGGCGCGGCCGAACGGCGTGCGCGTGCTGCACGGCGCGGACGACCTGCCCGCACCCTCGGCCGAGGTGATCGCGGAAGCCGCCCGTCTGCTCGGCGTGCCGCCCCCGCCGGAGGTGCCGTTCGAGGAGGCGGCGCGGAGCATGTCGCCGATGGCGCTGTCGTTCTGGGCCGAGAACCGCAAGGTCGCGAACGCGATCACCAAGGCCGCGACCGGCTGGACGCCGCGCTGCCCGACCTATCGCGAGGGACTAGCCGCCATCCTGGCCGAGGAGCGCGCCGAGGATGCGGCACAGCAGTGACAGGTCGGCCCCGCGCGACAGCCGGTGGTCGCCGTCCTTGATGAGCGTCACCTGCACGTCCTCGGCAGCGAGGTGTTCGGCCAAGCGCAGGCTGGTCTGCCATGGCACCGCGTCGTCGCGCTGCCCGTGCAGCAGGCGCACGGGGCAGGCGAGCGGGATCGGGGCGCGCAGCCTGAGATGCCGCCGGCCGTCCTCGATCAGCGCGCGCGTGTAGGGATAGCCCGCCGGGTCGTAGGGATTGGGCCCGATCACCACGCCGTCGCGCAGCAGCGCCGCACGCGTCGCCTCGTCCCAGCGCGCCCACAGCAGATCCTCGGTGAAGTCGGGCGCAGCGGCGATGCCGACCAGCGCCGACACCCGGTCCGGGCGCGCAAGCGCGACGTTGAGCATCGCCCAGCCGCCCATCGAGGAGCCGACCAGCACGACCGGGCCCTCGGTCAGGTGGTCCAGCACCGCCAGCGCGTCCGCCGACCAGGCGCCGATCGTGCCCTCCTCGAACCGTCCCGCCGAAGCGCCGTGGCCGGTGTAGTCGAAGCGCAGGAACCCCTGGCCGCGCGCGCGGCACCACGCCTCCAGGAAGGTCGCCTTGGTGCCGGTCATGTCGCTGCGCAGCCCGCCGAGGAACAGCACGGTCGGGGCCCGGCCGGGGCTCGCCACATGGGCGATCCGGCCGTTCGGCCCCTCCAGCATCGCGTATCCGTCCATCCGGGGCTCCTCTCCGCGTCCTTCCCGCGTGCTATCACGCCATGGAATGTCCGCCGATTCGCTCCCGCCCGCGGTGCTCCAGGTCCTGCCGATGCTGGAGACCGGCGGCGTCGAGCGTGGCACGATCGAGGTCGCCGAGGCGCTGGTGCGGTCGGGGTTCCGCGCGCTGGTCGCCTCGGCTGGCGGCCGGCTGGTGCCGGAACTCACCCATCTCGGCGTCGAACACATCGCCCTGCCCCTCGCCTCCAAGGACCCCTGGGTGATGTGGCGCAACGCGGGAAAGCTTGCGGCGGTGATCCGCGAGCACCGCGTCGATGTCGTGCATGCGCGGTCGCGCGCCCCGGCCTGGAGTGCGCGCCTCGCCGTGCGCCGAACCGGCGCGCGCTGGGTGACGACCTATCACGGCACCTACAACGAGGGCTTTGCGCTCAAGCGCCGCTACAATGCGGTGATGGCCTCGGGCGAGCGGGTGATCGCGATCAGCGCCTTCATCGCAGAGCACCTGATCGAACGTCACGGTACCGATCCAGCGCGCGTGCGGATCATTCCGCGCGGAGTCGACCCGCGCCGCTTCGATCCCGCGGTCGTGTCCGGCGAACGGATCGTGAAGCTCGCGCGCGCCTGGCGCATCCCCGACGACGCGCCGGTGGTGCTGCTGCCAGGGCGGCTCACCCGCTGGAAGGGCCAGGAGGTGCTGATCGAGGCGCTCGCGCGGATGCAGCACGCGGATGCGGTCGCGGTGCTGGCCGGCGACGACCAGGGGCGGCACGGCTACCGCGCGGCGCTCGAGGCGCTGGCGGAGCGGCTGGGGCTCGGCGCGCGCGTGCGCATCGTCGGCGACTGTCCGGACATGCCGGCCGCGCTGATGCTGGCCGACGTCGCCGTCAGCGCCTCGATCGAGCCCGAGGCGTTCGGCCGCGTCATCGTCGAGGCGCAGGCGATGGGGCGGCCCGTCGTCGCGACCGCGCATGGCGGAGCGTTGGAGACCGTATCGTCCGGCGAGACCGGCCTTCTGGTGCCGCCGGGCGATGCACCCGCGCTCGCCGCCGCGCTGGATCACGCGCTGTCGCTCGACGAGGAGACGCGCGCAGCCCTTGGCGCGCGGGCGCGTGAGGTGGTGCTCTCCCGCTACACCACCGAGCGGATGTGCGCCGCGACCCTGGACGTGTACCGCGAGCTGCTCTGACCCGGGCCCCGGTTGTCAGGCGCCTGCCCCGGGACAAGACTGCGCGCGAGAGCCGAGAGGAGGACGCCATGATCCCCAACTCCCTGCACGCGCGCGACATCGCCTCGCTGGTGCATCAGCAGAGCGACCTCGACGCGTTCAACCGCGAGGGCGGCATGATCGTCGCGCGCGGCGAGGGCTGCCGCGTCTGGGACGTCGAGGGCCGCGAGTACATCGAGGCGATGGCGGGGCTGTGGTGCGCCTCGCTCGGCTTCAGCGAGAAGCGGCTGGCCGATGCCGCCTACAGGCAGCTGCTGACGTTGCCCTACTACCACACCTTCTTCCAGAAGGGGCATGAGCCGGCGATCGAGCTCGCCGAGCGGCTGCTGGCCCTCGCGCCGCGCTGCCCGGACGGCAAGAAGCTCGCGCGCGCGGCGTTCCAGTGCTCGGGATCGGAGGCGAACGACGCCGCGATCAAGATGATCTGGTACTATAACAACCTGCGCGGCCGGCCGAACAAGAAGAAGCTGATCGGGCGCATCCGCGGCTATCACGGCAACACGGTCGCGGCCGCCTCGCTGTCGGGCCAGCCGCACATGCACGCCGACTTCGACCTGCCCTACGGCGACCGCTTCCTGCACATCGACAACCCGAACTACTACCGCTTCCACCACGAGGGCGAGACCGAGGAGGAGTTCAGCGCGCGCATGGCGAAGAACCTCGAGGCGCTGATCGAGAAGGAAGGTGCGGACAATATCGCCGCGATGTTCGCCGAGCCCGTGCAGGGCGGCGGCGGCGCGATCACGCCGCCCCGCGGCTATTTCGACCTGATCCAGCCGATCCTGAAGAAACACGACATCCTGTTCGTCGCCGACGAGGTGATCTGCGGCTTCGGCCGCACCGGCAACATGTGGGGCTGCGACACCTACGGCATCGCGCCCGACATCCTCACCTGCGCCAAGCAGCTTACCGCGTCTTACCAGCCCCTCAGCGCGACGCTGATCAACGCCGAGATCCACGAGACCCTGATCGAGGGCAGCAGGAAGAACGGCAGTTTCGGCCACGGCTTCACCTATGGCGGTCATCCGGTCGCCTGTGCGGTCGGCGTCGAGGCGCTGAAAATCTATGCGGAGCGCGACATCGTCGCGCATGTCAGGCGGGTCTCGCCGGTGTTCCTCGCCGCGCTCGAGGAGGCGCGCGCGCATCCGCTGGTCGGCGATGTGCGCGGCGTCGGCCTGATCGCCGGCGTCGAGCTGGTGGCCGACAAGCGGACGCGCGAGCCCTTCCCGGCGGCGCTGAAGGCCGGGCTCGCGGTGCAGAAGGGCTGCGAGGACGAGGGGTTGATCGTGCGCGCGATCGGCGACCGCATCGCCTTCACCCCGCCGCTGATCATCACCGAGGACGAGGCGCGCGAGATCGGCGCTCGCCTGCGGCGCGGGCTCGATCGGGCGATGCCCTCGCTGCGGCCCGCGCTCGCCGCCGAGTGAGCGCGCTCGCGGGGCGCGTCGCGCTGGTCACCGGCGCGGGGAGGAACATCGCCCGGGCGATCGCGCTGGCGCTCGCCCGCGACGGCGCGACGGTGGTGGTGAACGGACGGTCGGATCGGGCGGCGATCGACGCGGTCGCCGGCGAGATCGTCGCGGCCGGCGGCCGGGCCATGGCGCAACTTGCCGACGTGTCCGACCCGGACGCGGTCGCGGCGATGACGCGCGAGGTCGCCGGCACGTTCGGCGGGATCGACATCCTGGTGTCGAACGCCGGTCTGCGAAGACAGACGCCGTTTGTCGAGATGTCCTACGCCGAGTGGCGCGAGATCCTGTCGGTGGCGCTCGACGGCGCGTTCCTGCTGGCGCGCGCGTTCGTACCGCAGATGATCGCGCGCGGCGGTGGCGCGATCATCGCACTTTCGGGCATCTCGCACCATGTCGGCACGCCGAACCGCGCGCATGTCTCGGCTTCCAAGGCGGGGCTGGAGGGGCTGATGCGCTCCCTCGCGGTCGAGCTCGCGCCGCACAACATCCGCTGCAACTGCGTCGCCCCCGGCATGATCGACACGCTGCGCGGGGTGTCGGCGGGGGCGTCACCGGGCATGACAGGCAGCATCCCGCTCGGCCGCAAGGGCACGGTCGAGGAGATCGCCGCCGTGGTGCGGCTGCTCGCCGGCCCCGAGGGCGGCTACATCACCGGGCAGACCGTGCACGTGAACGGCGGCGCGTTCCTGACCTGAGCGGCGCCGTCGCTTAGGACGCGCTGCGTCACACGCGCCCCTTCCACGGCACGAGCCGGCGCTCTGCCGCACGCATACCGAGATCGAAGGCATAGGCAAAAGTGGCGATCACAACGATGCCCATCATCACAAGGTCGGTCCGCAGGAAGCTCGACGCGTTCAGCACCATCTGGCCGAGCCCGACATTTGCCGCAACCATTTCGGCGGCGACCAGGGTCGTCCAGCCGAACCCGAGGGCAATGCGCATGCCGGTCAGGATATCGGGCAGTGCGGCCGGCACGATAACGTAGCGGACCAACTGCGCCCGCGTCGCGCCGAGCGAGAGCGCAGCGTTCACCTGCTCCGGCGCGACGCTGCGTACGCCGGCGCGCGCGGCGATCGCTAGTGGGGCAAAGCAGGCAAGATAGATCAGCACGATCTTCGAGGCCTCGTCGATGCCGAACCAGATCACCACCAGCGGCAGATACGCGAGAGGCGGCAGCGGCCGGTAGAATTCGATTGGCGGGTCGAGCACGCCGCGCGCGACGCGCGACACGCCCATCGCGATCCCCGCAGGGATCGCGGTGAGGCAGGCGAGTCCGAAGGCGCTCATCACCCGCATCAGGCTGAGTGCGGAGTGGCCGATCAGCGTCGCCTCGCCGATCGGCGTATGCAGCCCATGGATCAGCCGGTCGAGGACCACCCCCGGCGAGGCGAGAAAGAGCGGCGCGATCCAGCCCCGCGCGGTGGCGAGCCACCAGAGGGCGAGCAGGACGAGGATGGTGGTGAGGCTGATCCCGGTCGCCTTGCGCGGGTCGGGAAAGACGAAGCGGGCGACGGCGGGCTTGAGCGGCGCAACACCGTCGCGGGTGCCGCCACGCCGGACATCGGGCGCCTCGCGCGGGACGCGGGTCACGCCGCCTGCCGGGCGCTGTCGCGCACCATCGCCAACACCTCCTCGCGCAGGGCGATGAAGTCCGCGTCGCTCTTCACCGCGCGGGCATCGCGCGTCTCGACGTAGTGGCGGCCGAAGGTGACGGGCAGGCGGCGCACGATCCGGCCGGGCCCCGGGCTCATCACCACGAGCTCGGTGGCGAGGAACAGCGCCTCCTCGACGCCGTGAGTGATGAACAGCACCGTCTTGCCCGAGGCCGCCCAGACGTCGAGCAGCAGTTCCTGCAGGGTCTCGCGCGTCAGCGCATCGAGCGCGCCGAGCGGCTCGTCCATCAGCAGCACCTGCGGATTGGCGGCGAGCGCCCTGGCGATGCCGACCCGCTGCTGCTGACCGCCCGAGAGCGTATAGACCGGCCGATCGGCGAAGTCGGCGAGCCCGACCAGGGCGAGCTTCGCCTCCGCGAGGGCACGGCGCTCGGCCCGGCTGCGGCCGGCGAGGCGGGGCCCGAAGGCGACGTTTTCCCACACCGACAGCCACGGCAGCAGCGCGTGCTTCTGGAACACCACGCCCCGGTCGGCGCCGGGGCGGGTCACCGGTCGGCCGGCGACTGTGACGCGCCCGGCGGAGGGGGCGATGAAGCCCGCGATGCAGTTGAGCAGCGTCGTCTTGCCGCAGCCCGAGGCCCCGAGGGCGACGCAGAAGCCGCCCTCCGGGATGTCGAGATCGACCCTGTCGAGCGCCGTCAGCCAGCCACCGCCCGGCAGCGGGAAGGCGACCGACAGCCCCTCGACCGAGACCGCCCCCATCTCAGGTGGCGGCGGAGGCGGCGAAGCGCGGGCTGACGTGGCGGGCGATGTCGGCCGGCACCGCCTGGATGCGGCCCTGGGCGTGCAGGAACTCGGCCGTGTGGCGGATCGCCCGCACCGTTCCGCTTTCAGTACCACCGCCGAGCCAAGTCGGCGACGCCTGCACGGCGGCCGGCACGAAGCGATAGAGGGTCATCATCGTCGGAACATCCTCGACCCGCGCACCGGTGATACGGGCGGTCACGGCAGCACGCTCGGTGCCTGGCCCCCAGAGGCCGGGGTTGGCCATGTATTCGGCATCGTAGCGCGCCATGATCTGCGTGTAGGCGGTCATGAATTCAGCGTTCGCGCGGGCCCAGTCACGATCGACAACGACGCCATCGAAGGTCGGCCGCCCCCAGGCGGCGAGCTGACCCGAGGAGATCAAGACCCGCCCCGTGCGCAGCACCGCGCTGCGCGTGGGCTCCCACACAAAGGTGGCGTCGATGTCGCCGCGCTCCCAGGCAGCGGCAATCTCGGGCGGGCGCATGTTCAGGATGCGCAGGCTGTTGCTCGGGATGCCGAACTGATCGAGGGCAAAGAGCAGGTGGAAATGCGTCGTCGAGACGAAGGGCACCCCGACGCGCTTGCCGCGCAAGTCCTGCGGCGCGGTGATGCCGGAGCCGTCGCGCACGATCAGGGCCTCCGCATCGGCGATATCGGTGATGATCCAGATTAGCTCGATATTCAGGCCTTGGGCGATCGCCGCCGTGGTCGGCGAGGAGCCGACCTCGCCGATCTTGGCGTCGCCAGAGGCCATGGCCCGGATGACCTCCGCGCCGGCAGTGAACAGCCGCCAGTTGATGCGGTAACCGGTCGCGCGCTCAACCTCCTGCGCGGCCATCGCCGCCCGGAATGGCACCACCATGTACTGGTGCGCGATCGTTACCTCGCGAGTCTGCGCGATTGCCGGGACGGACAGCACAGCGGTCGCGGCTCCCGTTGCTGCAATCGCCTGCCGGCGCGTCAATGTCACACTCGTCATCGCTTTCACTCCCTGCTGCGCGGCACGGTGCAAGGATGGGCAAGCAATGGCCATACCAGCCGGACCATCGCATTGCGCCGCTGCAGGCGGGGGACCCTGCGCCCGCTCGGCGGGCAGGCTGCCCAAACGACGAGCGGAAGGGGGCGCAGATTTCGGCCAGTCAGCGGCGCGGGAAGCGGGCCGGGTCGCAGCGCCGCGCCGCCTCCGCGAGCGTCGGCGTGCGGTCGAGTGCGATCTCGGCGGCCAGCCGCGCCGCCGCCGGCGCGGTCTGGATCCCGTAGCCGCCCTGCCCGACCATCCAGAGGAAGCCCTCCGCATCGGGCGCCCAGCCGATCGCGAGCGAGCGGTCGGGCGTGAAGGTGCGCAACCCCGCCCAGCGATGCTCGATGCGCGTCACCGGCAGGTCGAGCGCGGCTTGCGCGCGGTCGATCGCGAGGGCGAGGTCGAGCTCGTCGGGCTGCACGTCGCAGGGCGGCATCGGCGTTTCGTCCGCCGGGCTCAGCATCAGCTTCCGCCGCGCCTCGGGGCGCGCATACCAGGTGTGG
>CALKJX010000067.1 GCA_937995555.1 uncultured Elioraea sp. | reverse complement strand
GCGCCGGCGGGCAGACGCGGGAACGCCCGCCCTCCCCTGCCCGCCGCGCGGCCTGCGCCTCAGGCGCGCCGGCGCGCCGCCGCCAGCCCCATCAGGGCGAGGCCGAACAGCGCCAGCGACGCCGGTTCGGGCACCGGCACGCCCGCGACCTCGAAGTTGAACGTCTCGGTCTGCCCGCCGATGGTCCAGGTGATGCTGTCCACCGCGCCGGTGAACACGCCGTTCCAGCCCGACCCGACCCCGGCCGAGAAGCCGACGATCACCGCATTCGGGAAAGCCGTCGCCAACTGCGCCTGCCACTGCGCAAGCGTCACCCCGTAGCCGCCGGTCGCAAAGCCCAGCGCGCCGAATGACCAGAGGTTGGTGGTGGCGCCGATCGTGTCCGCCACCCACTGGTCGGTCAGCGTCGGCAGGCTGTTGTAGGCGCGCTCGAACACCAGCCCGGCGCGGTCGCTGGTCAGCAGATTGCCGTCCAGGTCAAGCAGCACGCGCAGCGCCGGGTGCTGCACGGTGGGGTTGGTGCTCGTGCCGTCGCGATACCACTCGTAGCCGAAGGTCGAGAGCGCCGAGAACGCGCCGAGCGAGCCGACCGAGACGTAATTGCCGCCGATGTTGGCCGCGTTCGGCAGGAACTCGATGTCGGCCTTGTCGGCGCCGTCGAGACTCTGGAACCAGGCCGACCCATTGCCGTTGCGCGGCAGGGTCGTGTTGATGCCGACGGTACCGCCATTGCGGACGTTGTTGTAGTACCAGTCCGAGGTGCCGATCGCCTGGCCCTGGTTGGTCGGCCCGGCATTGGAGAAGGAATCCCCCGGCGCCGGGTTGTTCGCCGTCACGATCGTCGCCGCGCCGGCGACGCCGGAGGCGGCCAACCAGAGCGCCGCGGCCGCGACCCCTGTATGAAGTCTCATGCGCAATCTCCCGTGCGATCCGTTCCAGCAGTCCAGACATTGCCCTGCCCGCGCAAGGGCCATGCAGGATTGGGCCCAGCGATGCAAGACGCGCACCACTTCGACCAAAAGGTTGCATGGCAAGCATATTTCGTCGCGTGATCGATACGGCCTCGTCCGGCTGTAAAGAAGTCCGACAGCATGGGCAGGAAGCGGGGCTGACAGTTGCCCCTGCGGTCCGGGGGTCGCCGGCGCGGCCCGACCGCGCTATCCCCTCGGCGACGGACAACGGGGGGCGCGCATGAACCGCGAGGATTTCCGCAAGGCGGCACTCGACTACCACCGCCTGCCCAGGCCGGGAAAGCTCAGCGTCGAGCCGACCAAGCGGCTCGCCTCCAACCACGACCTCGCGCTGGCCTACTCGCCCGGGGTCGCGGCCGCCTGCGAGGCGATCGTCGCCGATCCGGCCACCGCCCACGACTACACCGCGCGCGGCAACCTGGTCGCGGTGATCTCCAACGGCACCGCCGTGCTGGGGCTCGGCGCGATCGGGCCGCTCGGGGCCAAGCCGGTGATGGAGGGCAAGGCGGTGCTGTTCAAGAAGTTCGCCGGCATCGACGTGTTCGACCTGGAGGTGGATGCGCTCGAGCCCGGCCGGTTCTGCGACGTGGTCGCCGCCCTCGAACCCACCTTCGGCGGGATCAACCTGGAAGACATCAAGGCGCCGGAATGCTTCGTGATCGAGGCGGAACTGCGCCGCCGCATGAAGATCCCGGTGTTCCACGACGACCAGCACGGCACCGCGATCATCGTCGCCGCCGCGATCCGCAACGGGCTGATGCTGCAGGGCAAGCGGATCGATGAGGCGAAGCTCGTCACCTCCGGCGCCGGCGCGGCCGCGCTCGCCTGCCTCGACCTGCTGGTCGCGATGGGGCTCCGGCCCGAGAACGTCACCGTCACCGACATCAAAGGCGTGGTGTTCGCGGGCCGCACGGAGCTGATGGACCCGTGGAAGGAGAAATGGGCACGGCCCACCGAGGCGCGCACGCTCGCCGAGGTGCTGCCCGGGGCGGACATCTTCCTCGGCCTCTCGGCCCCGCGCGTGCTGAAGCCCGAGTGGCTCGCCACCATGGCGCCGAAGCCGCTGATCCTGGCACTCGCCAACCCCGAGCCCGAGATCATGCCGGAGCTCGCCAAGGCCGCGCGCCCCGATGCGATCATCTGCACCGGGCGCAGCGACTACCCGAACCAGGTCAACAACGTGCTCTGCTTCCCGTTCATCTTCCGCGGCGCGCTCGACGTGGGGGCCACCACGATCAACGAGGCGATGAAGATCGCCGCGGCCGACGCGATCGCCGCACTCGCGCGCGAGGAGGCCTCAGACGTGGTCGCCGCCGCCTATGGCGGGCACGCGCCGGGCTTCGGCCCCGAGACGATCATCCCCAAGCCCTTCGACCCGCGGCTGATCCTGCGCATCGCCCCGGCGGTCGCGAAGGCCGCGACCGAGAGCGGGGTGGCGACCCGCCCGATCGGGGACTTCGCCGCCTACCAGGCGCGGCTCGCCGGCTTCGCCTACCGCTCGGGCCAGCTCATGCGCCCGGTTTTCGCCTCGGCCGCGCAACGGCCGATGCGCGTGGTCTACGCCGAGGGCGAGGACGACCGGGTGCTGCGCGCGGCCCAGATCGCGCTCGACGAGGGGATCGCCCAGCCGATCGTGGTCGGCCGGCGCGAGGTGATCACCGCGCGCATCGCCGCCCTCGGGCTGCGGTTGCGCGAGGGCGAGGGCCTCACCATCCGCGACCCCGCCGCCGACGAGGTGTTCGGGCCGATGGCCGAGGCGTATCACCGCCTGGTGGAGCGCAAGGGCGTGCCGCCCGACACGGCCGAGCGGCAGCTCCGCACGCGTCCGACGGTCGGCGCCTGCATGCTGCTGATGGCGGGCCATGCGGACGCGGCCATCTGCGGCACGATCGGCCCTTGGATGCGGCATTGGGAGCGGGTGCGCGACATCGTCGGTCGGCGCCCCGATGTGGGGCGCGTCTCGGCGCTGTCGGGGCTGATCCTGCCGGCGGGCCCGCTCTTCGTCGCGGATACCCATGTGAACCCTGACCCGACCGCCGAGCAGATCGCCGAGATCGCCGGGCTCGCGGCCGAGCAGGTGCGCCGGTTCGGCATCGAGCCGAAGGTGGCGCTGGTCAGCCACTCCAATTTCGGCTCCTCCGGCTCGGCCTCGGCGAAGAAGATGCGGATCGCGCTGGGGCTGATCCGGACGCGCTACCCGGAGCTCGAGGTCGAGGGCGAGATGCACGCCGACGCCGCGCTGGTCGAGCCGGTGCGGATGCGCATCTTCCCGCGCTCGCGGCTGAAGGGGGTGGCGAACCTGCTGATCATGCCGACGCTGGATGCCGCCAACATCGCCTTCGAGCTGCTGAAAGCCGGGGCGGACGGGCTGCCGGTCGGGCCGCTGCTGCTGGGGATGAACCGGCCGGTGCACATCCTGAACCCCACGGTGACGGCGCGCGGCATTCTCAACGTCACCGCGCTCGCGGTGCGCGAGGCGCAGGAGCGCGCGGGGTAGGGCGGAGGGTGCTGCGCCGCCGCACGCCGTTTCTCCCGCGCGATTGAGAGCCGGGCGGGCCCGCCGCGGCTTTCCAGTCGGCCCCACTCGGCCTATCTGAGAGGGCGGATGACCGGGGACCGACGCCTCACCGACAAGCCGACAAGCGCCGCCGTCTCGGCGTTCCTCAGGCGCGTCCAGACCATGCCGGCGGTGCGGGCCGGATCGGGGCGGCGCGGACGGCTGCTCTTCACGGTCGATGCCACGGCCTCGCGCCAGCCGACCTGGGATCGCGCCTGCTTCCTCACCGGCCACATGTTCGAGGCCACGCGCGCGCTGGGCGGCCTCTCCATGAGCCTCGCCTACTACCGCGGCTACGGCGAGTTCATGGCCACCCCCTGGCTCTCCGACGTGGACGAGATCACCCGGCGGATGACCACCGTCTCCTGCCTCGGGGGCCAGACCCAGATCCAGAGGGTGCTCGATCATGCGATCGCCGAGACGCGCAAGGAGCGCGTGAATGCCCTGGTGTTCATCGGCGACGCGGTCGAGGAGAACGTGGACGTGCTCGCGCACCGGGCAGGCGAGCTCGGCATGCTGAACTGCCCGGGCTTCTTCTTCCACGAGGGCGGGGACCCCTTCGCCGAGCGCTGCTTCCGCGAGCTCGCGCGGCTCTCGGGCGGCGCCTACGCGCCGTTCGATCTCTCCTCGGCCGACACGCTGCGCGATCTGCTCGCGGCCGTCGCGGTCTATGCCGCGGGCGGGCGCGAGGCGCTGTCGCGGCTGCCGCCGCAGCGGAGCGGGGCCGCGGCGCTGTTGACGCACCAGCTCTCCGGACGGCGCTGATGCTCTGGTTCCTCGCCGGGATCGCGGCGGTGGCGCTGCTGATCTGGTCGGCGCGCGCCTTCGCCAATGCCCGGATCGAGACGATCAAGACGGTCCTCAAATGGACCGCGATCATCGTCGGCGGAGGGCTAGCGCTGTTCCTGCTGTTCACGGGCAAGGGCGGGCAGGCGTTCCTTCTCGCGATCGTCCTCGGCCCGCTCTTGATGCGCTGGGTGAACCAGTGGAAGGCGAAGCGCACCTTCGGCGCCGGCGGACGGCGCGAGAGCCGCGCGAGCGAGGTCGAGACCGCGACCTTGCGCATGCGGCTCGATCACGACACGGGCACCATGTCCGGCACGGTGCTGCGCGGCGTGTTTCGCGGCCGGGAGCTCGCCGAGCTCGGTCTGCCCGATCTGATCGAGCTTTGGCTCGACTGCCGGGCGACCGATACCGAGAGCGTGCCGCTGTTGGAGGCGTGGCTGGATCGCGCGTTCGGCGATACGTGGCGCGATGCCGCCGAGGATGCCGCGGGCGAAGCGCGCGGCTCGTCGCGCGAGGCGGGCACGCGCACGACGGGCGCGATGACGCGCGAGGAGGCCTACGCGATCCTCGGGTTGCGCGCCGGTGCCACGGACGAGGAGATCCGTGAGGCGCATCGGCGGCTGATGCGCACCGCGCATCCGGATCGCGGCGGGTCGGACTGGCTTGCCGCGCGGATCAACCAGGCCCGCGACCTGCTTCTGGGAGGATGAGGATGACCGATTTCGCTGCGCGTAGGTCGGCGCTGGCTGCGCGTCTGCGCGCGCGTCAGTTCACCGTGGTGCCGGGCATCTACGACATGATCTCGGCCAAGCTCGCGGACCGCGCCGGGTTTCCGGTGCTGTACATGACGGGCTACGGCACGGTGGCGTCGCTGCTCGGCCTGCCGGATGCGGGATTGGCCAGCTACACGGAGATGGTCGAGCGCGCGGGACGGTTCGCGCAGGGGATTTCGGTGCCGCTGATCGCCGACGGCGACACGGGCTATGGCGGGCTTCTGAACATGCGCCACACGGTGCGCGGCTACGAGGCGGCCGGTGTGGCGGCGATCCAGATCGAGGATCAGGAGTTTCCGAAGAAGTGCGGGCACACGCCGGGCAAGCGCGTGGTGCCGTTGAAGGAGGCGGTGCGGCGGATCGAGGTGGCGGTGGACAGCCGCAGCTCCGCCGATTTCCTGATCGTCGCGCGCACCGATGCGCGGGCGCCGCTTGGGCTCGACGAGGCGTTGCGGCGGGCGGAGGCGTTCGACCGCGCGGGCGCGGACGTGATCTTCCTGGAGGCGCCGGAGAGCGAGGACGAGATCGCGGCGACGCTGAAGGTGACGTCGAAGCCCGTGTTGCTGAACCTGGTGGAGGGCGGCAAGACGCCCATCCTGCCGCCCGATCGCCTGCGCGCGTTGGGCGTGACGATCGCGCTGCACCCTGCGGCGGGTTTCCTCGCCGCCGGCGAAGCGTTGCGGCGCGGCTACACGGCGCTGGCGGAGCGGGAGACGACGCTCGACCTGCCGGTGCCGCTGCACGACTTCCGCGCGTTCAGCGAGCTGATGGGCTTCCCGGAGGTGTGGGCGTTCGACGCGCGCTGGGCGGAGTAGTGCAGGGGGTGTGGGGGGACCGGGCACCCATCGCCGCTTGCCGCGATTGGACCCGGCAGCGTCGTCCCCCACTGTTTTGTTAGAGGAACTGACATGCGCGAGTACGCGATCGCGGCGATCCCGGCCGACGGCATCGGCCCGGAGGTGATCGCCGCCGGTCTGCAGGTGTTGCGGGCGCTGGAGCAGCGTGACGGCGGGTTCCGGCTGAAGGTTGAGCAGTTCCCCTGGGGGTCGGACTACTACAAGCGCCACGGCGTCCTGATGCCGGCTGACGGGCTCGATCGCCTGCGCGCGTTCGACGCGATCTATTTCGGCGCGGTCGGTGCGCCGGACGTGCCCGACCATGTGACGCTCTGGGGCTTGCGGCTGCCGATCTGCCAGGGCTTCGACCAGTACGCGAATGTGCGCCCGACGCGCATCCTGAAGGGGCTGACGGCACCGCTGCGGAACTGCGCTCCGGGCGATCTCGACTGGGTGATCGTGCGCGAGAACTCGGAGGGCGAATATGCGGGCCATGGCGGGCGGGCGCATCGCGGCTTCCCGGAGGAGGTCGCGACGGAGGTGGCGATCTTCACGCGTGCCGGTGTCACGCGGATCATGCGCTACGCATTCCGGCTGGCGCAGTCGCGGCCGCGCAAGCTGCTGACCGTGGTGACGAAGTCGAACGCGCAGCGGCACGGCATGGTGATGTGGGACGAGATCGCGGCCGAGGTGGCGGCGGAGTTCCCGGATGTCACCTGGGACAAGATGCTGGTCGATGCGATGACGACGCGGATGGTGCTCAAGCCGGCAAGTCTCGACACGATCGTCGCGACCAATCTGCACGCGGATATCCTGTCGGATCTGGCGGCGGCGCTCGCCGGCAGTCTCGGTGTGGCGCCGACCGCGAACATCGATCCTGAGCGGCGCTTCCCGTCGATGTTCGAGCCGATCCATGGTTCGGCGTTCGACATCACCGGCAAGGGCATCGCGAATCCGATCGCGACGTTCTGGACCGGCGCGCAGATGCTGGAGCATCTGGGCGAGGGCGCGGCGGCGGCGCGGCTGATGCGCGCGGTGGAGCGGGTGACGGAGGCCGGCATCCTGACCCCCGATCTCGGTGGCAAGGCCACCACGCGCGAGGTGACGGACGCGGTGTGCGAGGCGTTGCGTGGCGAAAACGTGTAGCCGCGCGGACGGCCGCGGTCCCGGTCAACCCGCTCTGGTCCGGCGGCGCCGCTTTGCTACTCTCCGCGGTGGAGCGTCAGCGGGAGACGACGGATGCGGCAGCTTGCCCTCGCCACGCGCGGATCAGCACAGCCATGACGCTGCCGCCCGGGGTGCCGCCGCCGGCGCTGCTCGAGGATGCCGTGCTGGGCGCCAACCAGGCGTTCTACGAGGCGTTCAACGCGCGCGACGCGGAGGCGATGGAAGCGCTGTGGTCGCAGGAGGCGCCGGTCGCCTGCATCCATCCGGGCTGGAACCCGATGACCTCGCGCGAGGAGATCGTCGCCGCCTGGAACGCGATCCTGTCCAACCCGGAGGCACCCGAGATCTCGTGCGAGGATCCCGAGGTGATGCTGCACGGCGAGGTGGCGTTCGTGATCTGCCACGAGCGGGTGGGCGGCGCGCTGCTCGCCTGTACCAACGCGTTCCGGCTCGAGGACGGGGTGTGGCGCATGGTGCTGCACCAGGCCGGGCCGGTCGGCGAGGAGCCGACGCAGCGCGCCCCGGTCGCGACCCGCTCCCGCCGGATCCACTGAGCGGAAGCGGCTGGCGCGACGGACCGGCCGCGTCCGGCCCTGTGGACGGGGCTCAGCGCAGCGAGCGGTGCGGCGCACCCCACATGAGGGTCTCGTCGCCGAAGTCGCGCGTCATGACCTGGCGCTCGACCACCGGCGCGGCGGCACGGGCGGCCGGCGCCGGTGTGCTGGTGGCCTCGGCGAGCTCGATCAGCCCGTTCGCCTCGAGCCCCGCGCCGGGCTGGCCGACATAGGCGGGCGGCCGGGCGGCGGCGGCGGCGGCGCGGGCATTGACGCGCGCAACCACCGGGGAGAGAGCGGACGAGGGTGTCGAGGCAAGCACGGTCTGCGACACCGCGCGCGGATAGATGAACCCCCAGGTCGGGTAGATCCGGCCATACCCCGAACCGCGGCCGTGAATCTCGACGCGCACCGAGGTCCAGTCGTTGCCGGGCGAGACGTCGATCACCGAAACGTTGCGCGCCACCCGCCCGCGCGGCACGCCGGGACCGGGCCAGTTGGCGTGATCGACCAGGATCTCGCGCGCCGACACGATCTGGCTCACCACCGAGACATGGCCGAGCCGCATGGCACCGGACGGCTTGAAGTTGAGCACCGCGCCGACCTCGGGGCGGCCGCCGCGCTCGTAGCGGCCCTCCGCCTGGCGCCACCAGGTGCGGGCGTCACCGACGATGTCGATGCCGGAGAGGTGGCGGGCGAAGGGGACGCATTGCAACCCGATGCTGGGCGCCGCGCGGGCCACCTGCTGGCGCTTGGCCTGCGCATCCGCCTTCGAGATCGGGACCGTTGCGATGAGCAGGGAGGCGAGCACAAGAACGCCTCGGAGGCCGCAACGATCCACGCGCATGGCTGATCCTCTCCCGGGTTATGGCGAAGCGGCGGAGAGAAGGCCGTGCAGGGGCGGATCAGGCAACCGTCTGCGGCACCTGCCACTGTATTGCCCCATTGTTTCCTGTGTTCCGGCTGTGGACACACGACTGGAATAAGATTGATTTCCCATAACGCCGCATTTCGTTGTGTTTCGCCCATTCGGCGACTCGCAACGAAAGGCCCCCGCCGGTGGCCGGCGGGGGCTGCGTGGTGCCGCGGAGGGGCGGCTACTTGCAGGCGACCACCATGATCTCGACCAGCATGTCCGGCGCGGCCAGCTTGGACTCGACGCAGGCCCGTGCCGGTGCGGCGCCCGGCGGCAGCCAGGGGGTCCAGACCTCGTTCATCGCGTCGCGCAGCGTGATGTCGGAGAGCCAGATCTGGGCCGACAGCAGCCGGGTCTTGTCGGTGCCGCGCTCCTCGAGCAGGGCATCGATCTGGTCGAGCACGTCCTTGGTCTGGCCCTTGATGTCCTTCGACGTGTCCTTGGCGGTCACGCCGCGCAGGAACACGAAGCCGTGGTATTCGACGGCATCCGAGTAGATCTTGCCCGAGTTCACGCGGTCGATCCGGCTCATGCGCCTTCTTCCCTCGCTGGTTGATGGAACGGCGCGGAGTGTAGAGCCCGCTTCCGGGCGGGCAACCGGGGCGTCAGAAGCGCGGCAGCGTGGGCGCGGCAGCGGTGACGACGCAGCGGCAGAACGGGCAGACCGACAGCCGCTCGACTGCTGCCGCCACCTCGGGCGAGGGCTCGCGGCCCTCGAGCAGCGCGGCGAGTTCGGCCCGCAGCTCGTCATGGATCGTCGAGCGGGCGCAGACGGCACTGGCCGACCAGTCCATGGCGGACTGCGCGTCAAGCGGCTCGACCCGGAAGGCCCGTGCGGGGGCGGCAACCGCGGCGGCGGCGAACAGGCCAAGCAGGGTGCGGCGGGTGCTCATGCGGTCGAGTCTAGCCCGATGCGGCCGCCCCCGGCACGTCACGGCACGGCGATCCAGCCGCGCGCGCGTGCGCCCTTCGCCACCGCCTCGAACATCGCCGCCGAGTGCACCGCCTCTTCCAGCGTCAGCGGATAGGCCGGCCCGCCCGCGCAGGCGGCGGCGAAGGCCTCGAGTTCGGCGCGCTCGACATTGGCCGGCTCGAACGTGATGTGCTCGTGCTTCTGGCCCTCGCGGCCGACCACCAGCTTGTCGGTGCCCCACATCTCGACCCAGGCGTCGGAGCCGAACACTTGGACGCGCCAGAGCCGCGGCACGGCGGCCAACGTGGTCAGCGATCCGGTCACGCCGCTCGTGAACCGCACCAGCGCGGCGGTGGTGTCGTCGAGGCCGTTGGTCGCCACGCGGGCGTGGCTCACGACCGAGACCTCGGCCATCGGTCCGCACAGGTTCTGGAACATGTCGAGCATGTGGATGCCCATGCCGGCGAGCCCGCCGGCCGGGCTCTCGGACGGATCGGCGCGCCACATCCCCGGCTTGTAGGCGAGCGCGCCGGGGCCGGAGATGTTGCCCTCGATGTGGCAGACCGTGCCGAGCGCGCCCTCGGCGATCATCTGCTTCAGCCGCGCCACCGCCGGCTGGAAGCGGCGGTTGTGGCCGAGCGCCATCACCACCCCGGCCTCGCGCACGGCGGCGACCGCCTGCTCGGCGGAGGCCTTGGTGAGCGCGAACGGCTTCTCGACGAAGATCTGCTTGCCGGCAGCGGCGGCGGCGATCACCTGCTCGGCGTGCTGCGAGTGCGGGGTCGCCAGCACCACGGCCTGCACCGCCGGGTCGGCAAGCACAGCGTCGTAGCCGCCCAGGATCCGGATGCCCTGGGCCTTGGCCCAGTCGGCGGCCTTGTCGGGGCTGCGGGTGCAGCCGGCGACGAAGCGGATCGCCTCCGACCTGCCCTGCACGCTCTCCACCAGCACCCGGCCCCAGCGGCCCATGCCCACGATCGCGGCGTCGATCATCAGATCCCTCCCTTCTCCGCGGACGGAGGCGGCTTCGGGCCGATCCCCCGCTCCATGACAACGGCAACGCGGCGCTGCCGCCGCATGCCCCACCACCACACCGGCAGGCAGAACGCCGAGGCGCACGCGACCGCGAGCCGCAGTCCGATCGCCTCGGCGAGTGCGCCCAGGCCCAGCGCGCCCACGGCCGGGCAGGCGCGGATGATCAGCCCCCAGAGCGAGAGCACCCGCCCGCGCATGGCCCGGTCGGCCGTGCCCTGCACCAGGGTCTGGATCGCCACCCCGTGCACGATCTGCGCCGCGGCCGCAATGGCCGCGCCGAGCAGGCCGATCTCGAAGATGGCGGTGGCGACGAACAGCAACCCGCCGATTGCCATGACGAACCCCGCGCCGATGCCGATCAGGGTCAGGCCGCGCGTGCCGCCGCGCGCGGCGAGCAGGGTGCCGGCGATCAGCGCGCCCGCGCCGGTGACGGAGGCAAGCATC
>CALKJX010000066.1 GCA_937995555.1 uncultured Elioraea sp. | reverse complement strand
AACGGGTTCATGGCACGGATCGACGAGAGCCGCCCCTTCATCGCCGTCAACATCGCCGTGCTGACCATCTCGGACACGCGCACGCCGGCGACCGACACCTCGGGCGACACGCTGGCCGAGCGGATCCAGGGTGCCGGCCATCGCCTGGTCGCGCGCAGCATCGTGCGCGACGAGGTCGGGGCGATCGAGGCGCATCTGCGCGACTGGATCGCCGATGCCGGCATCGACGTGATCATCACCACCGGCGGCACCGGCATCACCGGCCGCGACATCACGCCGGAAGCGTTCGAGCGTGTGCTCGAGAAGCGGATCGAGGGCTTCGGCGAGCTGTTCCGCATGCTGAGCTACCAGAAGATCGGCACGTCCACCATCCAGTCGCGCGCGCTCGGCGGCGTGGCACAAGGCACCTATCTGTTCGCGCTGCCCGGCTCACCTTCCGCCTGCCGCGACGCCTGGGACGACATCCTGCGCTTCCAGCTCGACAGCCGCCACCGCCCCTGCAACCTGGTCGAGCTGATGCCGCGGCTGCAGGAGCACATGAGGGCGGCGGAATAGGGACCGCTCCGCTCCCGGGTCATTCCGTCAGCGCGCGCATCTCTGCATAGAGGTCCGACTTCCCCTCGAAGCCGATCCCCGGCAGCTCCGGCAGGGTGACGTGGCCGTGCTCCACCCGCACGCCGTCGGGGAAGCCGCCATAGGGCTGGAAAAGGTCGGGGTAGCTCTCGTTGCCGCCGAGCCCGAGCCCCGCCGCGATCATCAGCGACATCTGATGTCCTCCGTGCGGGATGCAGCGCCGCCACGACCAGCCGCACTCGGTCAGCACGGCGAGGGTGCGCTGGTATTCGCAGAGCCCGTAGGAGAGCGCGCAGTCGAACTGCAGCCAGTCGCGGTCCGGCCGCATCCCGCCATAGCGCAGCAGGTTGCGCGCGTCCTGGTGGCTGAACAGGTTCTCGCCGGTCGCCATCGGCCCCGGATGGAACTGGGCGAGGGTCGCCTGCAGGTGGAAGTCGAGCGGGTCGCCCGGCTCCTCGTACCAGAACAGCGGATAGTCGTTGAGCGCCTTGGCGTAGGCGATCGCGGTCTCGAGGTCGAAACGGCCATTCGCATCGACCGCGAGCGCGGCCTTGCCGTCGAGCTCGGCCAGCACCGCCTCGATGCGCGCGCGGTCCTCGGCGAGGCTCGCCCCGCCGATCTTCATCTTCACCACCGTGTAGCCGCGGTCGAGGTAGCTGCGCATCTCGGCGCGCAGCGCCGAGTTGTCCTTGCCCGGATAGTAGTAGCCGCCGGCCGCGTAGACGAACACGCGCGGATCGGCGTCCCGGCCGTGCCGTTCCGCGAGCAGCCGGAACAGCGGCTTGCCCGCGATCTTCGCCACCGCATCCCAGATCGCCATGTCGAGTGTGCCGACCGCGACCGAACGTTCGCCGTGCCCGCCCGGCTTCTCGTTGGCCATCATCGCCGCCCAGCAGCGATCCGGGTCGAGATTCTCACCCGAGGCATCGAGCAGCGAGGCCGGATCGGCGTTCAGCAGGCGCGGCGCGAAGCGCTCGCGGATCAGCCCGCCCTGGCCGTAGCGGCCGTTCGAGTTGAAGCCGTAGCCGACCACGCGCTTGCCGTCGCGCACCACGTCGGTGACGACCGCGACCAGCGAGGTCGTCATCTGCGAGAAGTCGATATAGGCGTTGCGGATCGCCGAGCCGATCTTCCGTGTCCGTTCCTCGACCGCGACAATGCGGGGGGCCATGCCGTCTCTCCTCGGGTCGTTGGGCGGATGGCCTTACAGCGATGCGCCGCCGCAGACCAGGATCTGCTGGCCGGTGATCGCGCCGGCCTCGGCCGAGAGCAGGAAGGCCGTGAGCGCCGCGACCTCCTCGGGGCGGATCAAGCGGCCGATCGGTGGCAGCCCGGGGGCGACGCCGATGCGCGCCGGCGGCAAGCAGCGTGCGTCGAAGCATGGTCGTCCCTCCCGGTTTGGACATCACTACTCGGCGGCCTCGCGCGCGAGCACGCCGGCGGCATCGAGCGCGGCGCGGATCGTCTCGATCTCCGCCGCGTTCGGGGCGTGGGTCGGCGGACGGACCGTGTCGTTGCGCAGGATCCCGGCGAACCTCATCGCCGTCTTCATGCGCGCATGCGCCTAGCCGGTGGGCTCGCCGCCGCCATTGACGGCATCCTTCACCGGATCGATCAGCGCCTGCATCGCCATCGCGCGTTTCAGGTCGCCGGCCTCCACGGCGGCCAGCAGGTCGTGCATCAGCGCCGGGATCAGCGCGAGGCGAAGCCGACGAGCGCGCCGTCGATCCCCTGGACCATCGAGGCGAGCAGATGCTCGTCATGGCAGATGAGCACCGCGCAGGACGGGGCGGCCGCGCGGATCGCCTTCAGGTCGGCGAAGCCCTTGGCGCGCGAGCGGACGAGACCCTTCTCGGCCGGGTCGGCGGGCGGGGCGGTGTCGCTTCCTCCGAAGTCCGGATCGCGAACTTCTGTTCGTACCATGCAGGCTGATGCGCCCGTCGCCGGATGGCGTCGAGCGGGCCCGTTCCGGTCCTGGGGCTCAGTACAGCCGGGCCAGCAGCCGCGGCGGCACGCCCGCGAACCAGAGCGTGAGGATCGCGAGGTTGCGCGCCGAGCGACGCAGATAACCATCGCGGCGGTAGCGCGCGGCGGAGGTCACCGCCTCGACGCCGAGCGGCAGGAGCCGGGCCCGGCCGATCCGGCGCG
>CALKJX010000065.1 GCA_937995555.1 uncultured Elioraea sp. | reverse complement strand
GTGCCGCCCCGCCATCAAGGGTGACGCGGCCGGCCCGGCCGCCTCCTGTCCGTCGGCTGTGCTCATCCTCCCCAGATCTCCTTCTCGGTGAAGCCCAGGGCGGCGAATTCGGCCGCCCGGAGGGGTGCCTCGCCCGCCGAGTAGAACTCGTCGAGCTGCGGCGGCTCCAGCGCCGTGCCGGACAGCATGGCATGCGCCTGGCCCCGATGATGGATGTCGTGCTGGAACAGATGCAAGAGCAGACGGTCGGTGCGCTCCTCCTGCACCCGGCCCCGGCGGTGCACCCGGGTGATGCCCAGCACCGACTCGCGGGTCAGCGCGTCGCAGGCCGCGATCAGGCGCCGATCCACCGCCGCCTGGGCCTCCTGGAGCTCGCCTGCCGTACGGCAGGGCTCGGGGTCGTCCCAGGCCGCCGGGCCGAGCGTGCCGCCCTCCAGCGCGTCGACGTAGAACCAGTCGATCGTCAGGATGTGGTTCAGGGTCGCGCGCAGGCTCGGGAAGAACCCGGTGCGCCTGGCCTCGAACTCGGCCTGGGGGAGCTGGGCGACAACGCTGAGCAGCCGGTGGTTCGCCCAGGCATTGTTGCGGGCCTGGGCGCGCAGGTGGATCAGCGCGAGCTCAGCCATCCGCCATCTCGTCCAGCCCCACCAGCGAGCGGGCGAAGTCGCGCGGATCGAACGGCCGCAGGTCCTCGGCCTTCTCGCCCACCCCGACCGCGTGCACCGGCAGCCCATAGGCCTCGGCGAGGGCGACCACGATGCCGCCCTTGGCCGAGCCGTCGAGCTTGGTGACCACGAGCCCGGTCACATCGACCATCTCGCCGAACACCTTCACCTGCTGGAGCGCGTTCTGGCCCGTGGTCGCGTCCAGCACCAGCAGCACGGAATGCGGCGCGGTCGGATCGACCTTGCGGATCACGCGCACGATCTTGGCGAGTTCCGCCATCAGGTCGGCCTTGTTGTGCAGCCGCCCGGCCGTGTCGATCAGCAGCACGTCGGCCCCTTCGGCCTTCGCCCGCGTCAGCGCGTCGTAGGCGAGACCCGCGGCATCCGCGTTCGCGGCCCCCGACACCACCGGGCAGCCGGTGCGCTCGCCCCAGATCTGGAGCTGCTGCACGGCCGCGGCGCGGAACGTGTCGCCCGCGACCAGCATCGGTTTCAGCCCCTGCCCGGCCCAGAGCGCGGCGAGCTTGGCGATGGTCGTGGTCTTGCCGGTGCCGTTCACGCCGACCACCAGCACGACGTGCGGCGCGCGCGCGGGATCGGGGATCAGCGGCACCGCGACGGGCGCGAGGATGCGCGCGATCTCGTCCGCGATCGCCTCGCGGAGCTGGACATCCGTCACCTCCTCGTCGAAGCGCGCGATGCGGAAGCCGTGCACGATGCGCTTCGCCACCGCCGCGCCGAGATCCGCCGTGATCAGCAGATCCTCGAGCTCGTCGAGCGCCTCGTCGTCCATGCGCCGCTTGCGGAACAGCGACGACAGGCTCTCGCCGATCCTGGCCGAGGAGCGCGCGAGCCCGGCCTTGAGCCGGCCGAAGAAGCCGCGCCGCTCCTCCTCCGGCAGCGGTGTGGCCGGCGCGTCCTCCTTGGGGCCGCGCCGGAACAGGTCGCGCAATGCCACTACACCGCCTCCGCCAGCAAGCCGTCGTCGTTGGCCGCGGCGATGCGCACGCGCCCGATCGCGCCGGGCGGGATGCGCCCCGCGATCAGCCGCGCCGGCGCGAAGTGCTCGGTGTGGCCTTCGCCGCTGTCGCGTTCGGCGAGCAGGTCGGCCTCGCTGCCGACCCGCCCGGCATAGAAGTCGCGCGCCATCCGGGCGCCGAGTTCGCGCAAGGCGGCCGCGCGCGCGCGGATCAGCGCGGCGGGAAGCTGCGGCATGCGCGCGGCGGGCGTGCCCTCGCGCGCGCTGAACGGAAACACATGCAGGAAGGTCAGCCCCGCCTCCTCCACCAGCGCGCGGGTGTTCGCCGCCATCGCCTCCGTTTCGGTCGGGAAACCTGCGATCAGGTCGGCGCCGAACGCCATGTCCGGCCTGAGCCGCCGCGCCCGGTCGGCCACGCGGATCACGTCCGCGCGCCGGTGCCGCCGCTTCATCCGCTTCAGGATCAGATCATCGCCCGCCTGCACCGAGAGATGCAGATGCGGCAGCAGCCGGGGCTCCTCGGCGATCAGCCGCCACAGATCCTCGTCGATCTCCACCGGATCGAGCGACGAGAGCCGGAGTCGCGGGAGCTCCGGCACAAGGGCGAGCAGGCGCCGCGTCATCTGGCCGAGGCTCGGGGCGCCCGGCAGGTCGGGGCCGTAGGCGGTGATGTCGACGCCCGTCAGCACCACCTCGCGATACCCGGCCTCCACCAGCGCGCGCACCTGGCGCACGATCTCGCCGATCGGCACGCTCCGCGACGGGCCGCGCCCGAACGGGATGATGCAGAAGGTGCAGCGGTGATCGCAGCCCTGCTGCACCTGCACGAAGGCGCGCGCGCGGCCGGCGAACTCCGTCACCAGATGCCCCGCCGTCTCGCGCGCGGCCATGATGTCCGCCACCGCGACGCGCGGCCCATCCCCGGCCACCCAGGTCGCCGCCTCCAGCTTCTCCTGGTTGCCGACCACGCGATCGACCTCGGCCATCGCCGCCCACGCCTCCGGGCGGATCTGCGCCGCGCAGCCGGTGACGACGATGCGCGCGGACGGGTGCTCGCGCCGCAGCCTGCGGACCGCCTGGCGCGCCTGCCGCTCGGCCTCGGCCGTCACCGCGCAGGTGTTCACCACGATCGTCTCGGCACCCGCCGCCGCCAAATGCGCGCGGATCACCTCGCCCTCGACCGTGTTGAGCCGGCAGCCGAAATTGAGCACGCGCCCGCTCATGCCGCGAGCGCCCCGAGATCGAGCTCGCCGCGGAACGACTCCGCCACCGGACCCGTCATCAGGACCCGCCCGTCCTCCGCCCAGACGATGCGGAGCTCGCCGCCGTCCAGCATCACCGTCGCCGCACGGCCCGCGAGGCCGCGCCGATGCGCGTTCACCAGCGCCGCACACGCTCCCGTGCCGCAGGCGAGCGTAAGCCCCGCACCGCGCTCCCACACCCGCAGCCGGATCAGGTCCGGCGCCAGCACCTCCGCGAAGCCGATATTCGCCCGCTCGGGGAACAGGGGATCGGTCTCCAGCGACGGGCCGAGCCGCGCCACGTCCAGCGCCGCCACGTCGGGCACGAAGAAGGTCGCATGCGGATTGCCCATCGAGCATGCCGCCGGGTCCTCGACGCCCTCGCGCGCGAGCGGCAGATGCAGGGTGTCGAGTTCACGCGCGAGGGGGATCTCGGCCCAGCCGAAGCGCGGGACACCCATGTCAACGGTGACCAGCCCGCCGGGCGCGCGCGCGGCCCTGAGCACGCCCCCCGGCGAGCCGATCGCCACTGTCTCGGCGCCGGTCTCACGCAGCAGCAGCTCCGCCACGC
>CALKJX010000064.1 GCA_937995555.1 uncultured Elioraea sp. | reverse complement strand
GACCTCGGTGCGTCGCTTGATCTCGCCGATCAGGCGTTCGAGCGGATTGGTGCTGTGCAGCTTTGCGCGGTGCTGGGGTGGGAAGCTCATGGAGGCGAGTACGTCGCTCTCGGCCTCGTCCATCAGGGCGGCGGGCTTCGGCAGCCGGGGCCTCGCTTGGTCAGCGACGCGGCGCCACTGCATCGTGGCGGCAGTCGCGTCATTCCGAGCCAACGCGGTGGCGATGAAGGCCGAGACGGCGCGCCGGGCGAGCGTGCGCAGGCATGCCGTCCAGAACGTCTCCGCCTCGGAGGGGCCGATATCCATGCCCAGGACCTCGCGCCGGCCATCGCCGGCCCTACCATCGCCCGCCGGCTCGGCGCCCCGTTTCCACCGTCGGCGTCGTGCTGCGCCGGTTCGGTCTCGGCCGACTCCCAGCCCGCGACCAGCCGAGCCAGATCCGCCGCTGCGATCGCAAACGGCCCGGCGAGCTGATCGATCTCGACGCCAAGAAGCTCGGCCACACCGATGCCATCGGCCACCGCATCATCGACGAGCGCGTCGGCGAGAGCCGCTAGCGCGTCTCGCCCGGGAGTTCCTCCACGTCGCCATCAATGCGGCCGAGCCTCCCCGGCGACACCGAGGTAGAGCAGCCCCGAAGCGTAACGTGACGATGCCTCGGCACCGGGGGATCACTCCCGCCGCCGCCGCGTCTCCGCCGCCTCGTCCAGCAGCGCCTGCACCTTGCGTGTGGCGCGCCTGGCCGCATCGGCGTCGTAGCGTTGCGCCATCAGCTCGACCGCGCGCTCCGCGGCGCGCGCCTCGGCGAGCAGCGCGCGCGCAGTCGCGACCGCAAGCTCGGCCGCTTCGGCCTCGGCCGCCGCTTCGCCGGCGCGCTTCAGGCCCGCCGGCAGCCAGGCACCATAGAGCGCGGCGTCCGCGGATGCCTCCTGATCCAGCAGCAGCAACGCCTGCGCGGCCGCCTTCTCGCGCGCGCGGGCCTCGGCCAGCGCATCGGCGAGGTCGCGCTTCGCCTCGTCCACCGCCAGCCGGCGCAGCCGCGCGAGTGTCGCGAAGGGATGGCGGCGCGCCCTCACACCTCGCCCTCCAGCGCCGCGGCGAGCCTGGCGAAGGCGGCCTCGGGCGTGTCGGCCTCGGCCTTCTCCTGCGCCAGCACCGCCTCGATCGCCGGGGCGCGGCGCACCGCCTCGTCCACCTCCGGATCCGCACCCGGCTTCCAGGCGCCGAGGCGGACCATGTCCTCCATGTCGGCGTGGATCGAGAGCAGCCGGCGCGCGCGCGCCACCAGCGCCTTCTGATCGTCGGTGAGGATGCCGGTGGCGGCGCGGCTCAGGCTGCGCAGCACATCGACCGCCGGGTAGCGGCCGCGCTCGCCGATGCGGCGATCCAGCACCACGTGGCCGTCAAGAATGCCGCGCACCGCGTCGGCGACCGGCTCGTCGTGGTCGTCGCCCTCCACCAGCACGGTGAACAGCCCGGTGATCGAGCCGCCGGTGCCCTCGATCCCCGGCCCCGCGCGTTCCAGCAGGCGCGGCAGTTCGGCGAACACGGAGGGCGGATAACCCCGCGTCGCCGGCGGTTCGCCCGCCGACAGCCCGATCTCGCGGAGCGCGAGGCAGAACCGCGTGACAGAGTCCATCATCAGCAGCACGCGCTTGCCCTGGTCGCGGAAATGCTCGGCCACCGCCATCGCGGCATGGGCGGCCTCGCGGCGCAGCAGCGGCGGCGCGTCCGAGGTCGCGACCACCACCACCGAGCGCGCCAGCCCCTGCGGGCCGAGATCGTCCTCGACGAATTCGCGCACCTCGCGCCCGCGCTCACCCACCAGGGCGATGACGGCAACGTCGCAGTCGGCCTTGCGGGCGAGGCTCGCCATCAGCGTGGACTTGCCGACGCCGGAGCCCGCGAACAGGCCGAGGCGCTGGCCCTGGCGGCAGGCGGTGAACAGGTCGAGCACGCGCACGCCGAGCGGCAGGCGCGGGCCGAGCCTCGCGCGTGTGGTGGCGGTGGGGGGGCTCGCGCGCACCGGCCGCGTCACCTGGCCGCGCGGCAGCGGCCCGAGCCCGTCGATCGCGTGGCCGAGCGGGTCGATCACCCGGCCGAGCCAGGCATCGGTCACCGCGAGGCCGGGGCCGTTGATCTTCTCGGCCCAGAGCCCGGGGCCGAGCCCGGCGAGATCGCCGAGCGCCATGGCCTGGGCCTTGCCGCCGCGGAAGCCCACGACCTCCAGCGGCACGCGCCGGCCGTCGCGCGCGGTGGCGACGAGGCGGTCGCCGATCGCGAGCAGCTTGGCGATGCCGTCCACCTCCACCATCAAGCCCGTGAGACCGGCGATGCGGCCGCGCACGCTGACGCGCGAGAGCGCGCGCAGCGCGTTGGCCACGGCATCGATCCGGTCATGGACCGGCTGCGTCCGCAGCGCCTGGGCGGCGCCTGCGCGGCCGGCGGGGCGGTCGGCGGCGTGTGTCAGCACGCCGGCACCCACGCCGGTCCGGGTTAAGGCATCGCTACCGTTGAAGGGGGCCTCCGCTACCGGCCGATCACCCGCTTGCCGCCCTGCTCGTCGAGCGCGACGAAGGTGAAGATCGCCTCCGTCACCTTGATGTGGCCTTCGCTGTGGCGCGGCCGGCGCCAGGCGGAGACGCGGTAGCGGAGCGAGGTGGTGCCGACCGAGAGCAGCTCGGCCCAGACCGTGACCTCGTCGCCGACCTTCACCGGCCGCTTGAAGGTCATCGCGTCGATGGCGACGGTGGCGACGCGGCCTTTCGACTCGCGCATCGCCGCCAGCCCGCCGGCGAGATCCATCTGCGCGAGCAGCCAGCCGCCGAAGATGTCGCCGGCCGGGTTGGTGTCGGCCGGCATGGCGACGGTGCGCAGCGCGGGCTCGATCGCGGGCGGGGTGTCGTCGGTCATGTCAGGTGCGGGAGCCCCAGATAGGTTTCCGACTGCATCTCCATCAGCCGCGAAGCCGTGCGCTGGAACATCGCCGCGTTCTCGCCCCGTTCGTAGAGCCGGTCGGGGATGTCGGCGGCTGAGGCGATCAGCTTCACGCGATGTTCGTAGAGGGTATCGACGAGGGTGATGAAGCGCCGCGCACGGTCGAAGTTCGCCGGGCTGAGGCGCGGGATGTCGTCGATCAGCAGGGTGTGGATGTGGGTGGCGAGTGCCAGGTAGTCGGCCGGGCCGAGGGCGGCGCCGCAGAGCGCCTCGAAGTCGGCGCGCGCGACGCCGTTGGCGGCGAGCGGCAGGTTGAGCCGCCGGCCGAGCACGGTGAGTTCCAGCGGCCTGCCTTCCTCGCCCGCGAATTCCAGGAACGCAGCATCAAGCGCGGCCTCGGCGCGGGCATCGGCCGGTGCGTGCCAGACGCCGACGGCGGCGAGCCGGTCGCGGCGGTAGTCGCGTGCCGCTTCCAGCACGATCACGTCGAGCCGGCGCTTGATGAGCTCGATGAACGGCAGGAAGCGGTCGCGTTGCAGCCCGTCCTTGTAGAGGTCGTCGGGCAGGGTGTTGGAGGTGGCGACGACAACGACGCCACGCGCGAACAGGGCTTCGAACAGGCGGCCGAGGATCATGGCGTCGACGATGTCGTGCACCTGGAATTCGTCGAAGCAGAGCAGGGCGGCGTCGGCGGCGATGCGGTCGGCGAGCGGGGGGATGGGGTCGGCGCTGCGGTCGGCGGACTTGCGGAATTCGTGGATGTGGCGGTGGGCGTCCTGCATGAAGCGGTGGAAGTGGACGCGGCGCTTGCGGGCGAGCGGGACGGTGTCGAAGAACAGGTCCATCAGCATGGATTTGCCGCGGCCGACGGCGCCGACGATGTAGAGGCCCTGGGGGGCGTCGGTGTCGTCTTCGCGCGGGCTCTTGTCGCGGGCGAAGCCGAGGCGGGCGCGGAGTGCGGCGAGGAAGCCGCCCTGCGATGGCTGCGGGTCGTAGCCTTTGAGCGCGCGCCAGAGTTCCTGGAGGCGTTCGGCGGCGAGGGATTGGGCCGGGTCGTGTTCGAGCAGGCCGGCGCGGACACGGTCGCGGAGCGCGGGCAGCGGGCCTTGGGCGGCGGGAGGGGTGGGTGCGTGCATCGGGCGCGGGTGCCCTATCCCGGGACGGGTGTGGGTTCAAGGGATGGGGGGTGCGGGGGCAAGGCGAGAGGATTGCGGTGGCTTCGCCGGCCCTCGGGCCAGCTCCGCGCGCCCCCTGGCCCCCGCGGGATGAGGGCGCCGCAGGCGCCCATCGGGCGAGAAGACGCGGGCCGCGACCCAAGCTACGATTGGCGTGATGGTTACCGACGATGGGCTGCGCCGCCTGCTGCGCGACCGCGAAGCCGCGAACGTCGAGCGAGCGGCCTGCAGGGCCGACCGTGATAAATTCGGCGACGCGATCTGCACCTTCGCCTATGATTTGCCGGACCTGCGTGCGCCGGGTGACCTGTCCCCCGCTGTTTCCTCGATCATCGTGAGAGTCCTGGGGTTTGGTCGCTGATCTGCAGCGCCGGCGGTAGCGGCCGGCCGCGGGGTTCAGCCGCACCGCTTCGGGGGTGAGCCCGCCATGCGCCGAGTGTGGCCTGACGTGGTTGCAGTCGAGCCGCCAGCGCTCGATTGCGG
>CALKJX010000063.1 GCA_937995555.1 uncultured Elioraea sp. | reverse complement strand
GGCGTGGTTGGAGACGATGTCCTCCCACGTGATCGAGCTGTCGGCGGCCGCGCCCATGGTCTTGATGGTCAGCTTGCCGGAGAAGCCCGCGCCCTGCGTGGCCCAGTCGAACGCCATCGAACCAACCCCCGACAACCCGCTCCGCGTGTGCGGGCGGAGTGTGGCACGCGCGCGGCACGAACCGAAACCGGATTTTCTGCGCGGCGCGTCAGGCCGCCTCCTCGGCGCGGCGCTCGGCCCGCTTGCGCTCGTGCGGATCGAGGAAGCGCTTGCGCAGCCGGATCGCCGACGGCGTCACCTCGACGAGCTCGTCGTCGTCCACATAGGCGATCGCCTGCTCCAGGCTCATCCGCCTGGGCGGCGTCAGCAGCATGGCGTCGTCCTTGCCGGCGGCGCGGATGTTGGTGAGCTTCTTCTCCTTGATCGGATTGACCTCCAGGTCCTCGGCCCGGCTGTTCTCGCCGATCACCATGCCGACATAGACCTTGTCGCCGGGATTGACGAACAGCACGCCGCGCTCCTGCAGGTAGAACAGCGCGTAGTGCACCGCCTCGCCGTCGGCGTTCGAGATCAGCGCGCCGTTGCGCCGCCCCTCGATCGCGCCCTTCCACGGGAAGTAGCCCGCGAACAGGCGGTTCATGATGCCGGTGCCGCGCGTGTCGGTCAGGAACTCGCCATGATAGCCGATCAGCCCTCGTGCCGGGATCAGGAAGGTGAGCCGCGTCTTGCCCGCCCCCGACGGGCGCATGTCGCGGAGCTCGCCCTTGCGCAGCGACATCTTCTCGACGACGACGCCCGCATACTGCTCGTCCACATCGATCAGCACCTCCTCGAACGGCTCGAGCAGCTCGCCGGTCGCCTCGTCGCGGCGCGGGATCACCCGCGGGCGGCCGATCGTCAGCTCGAACCCCTCGCGGCGCATCGTCTCGATCAGCACGCCGAGCTGCAACTCGCCGCGCCCCGCCACCTCGAACGCCTCGGCCTCCTCGCTGTCCTTCACCTTGATCGCGACATTGCCCTCGGCCTCGCGATAGAGCCGGTCGCGGATCTGGCGGCTCGTCACCTTCTTGCCTTCGCGCCCGCCGAGCGGGCCGTCATTGATGCGGAATGTCATCGACAGCGTCGGCGGATCGACCGGGATTGCCGGCAGCGGCACCGGCTGCTCGGGGGACGCGATCGTGTCGGGCACCGTGCCCTCGGCGAGGCCAGCGATGGCGATGATGTCGCCCGCCTCGGCCTCCTCGACCGGCACGCGCTCGAGCCCGCGGAACGACAGCAGCTTGGTGAGACGACCCGTCTCGATCACGGAACCGTCGCCGCGCAGAACCTTCAGCGGCATGTTGACGCGCGCGCGCCCCTGTTCGACCCGGCCGGTCAGCACGCGGCCGAGGAAGGTGTCGTAGTCGAGGATGGTCGCGACCATCGCGAAGGGCGCATCCTTGTCCAGCGCCGGCGCGGGCACGTGGCGCAGCACCAGGTCGAACAGCGCGGAGAGGTCGCGCTTCGGGCCATCGAGCGTCGTGTCCGCCCAGCCCTGCCGGCCGGAGGCGTAGAGCATCGGGAAGTCGAGCTGCTCGTCGGAGGCGCCGAGGGCGGCGAACAGGTCGAACACCTCGTTGTGCACCTCGTCGGGGCGGGCGTCCTGCCGATCGACCTTGTTCACCACCACGATCGGCTTCAGCCCCCGCGCGAGCGCCTTGCCGACCACGAACTTGGTCTGCGGCAGCGGGCCTTCGGCGGCGTCCACCAGCACGATCACGCCGTCCACCATGTTCAGGATGCGCTCCACCTCGCCGCCGAAATCGGCGTGGCCGGGGGTGTCGACGATGTTGATGCGCACGCCCTTCCACACCACCGAGGTGCACTTGGCGAGGATGGTGATGCCGCGCTCGCGCTCGAGGTCGTTGCGGTCGAGCGCGCGCTCGGCGACCTGCTGGTTCTCGCGGAACGCGCCGGATTGCCGGAGGAGCTGATCCACCAGGGTCGTCTTGCCATGGTCGACATGGGCTATGATCGCGATGTTGCGGATGTCCATACCGGCCGCCCTGTGTGCCCGCCCCGTGTGCTGCTGCCGGCCACACATAGGGGCGCGGCCCGCATTCCGCGAGTGAAAAGTCAGTGTTGCTGTCCTGTGGCGGACGCGGGAGAGCGTGCGTTCTCGCGCGTCCGCCCTGCCCCCCGCGCGCCCGCCCGGTCGCGGCCGGACCGGTATCAGACCGCCAAGCGGTCCCGCACGAGCTGCGCCAGCGGTGCCACCGGCCGGGCGCCGAAATGGCTGATCGCCTCGGCGGCCGCGACCGAGGCCATGACCCCGCACTCCGGCAGCGGGCGCGAGCGGACCAGCCCGGCGAGGAACCCGGCGGCATAGGCATCGCCCGCGCCGGTGGTGTCCACCACCCTGGTCGGCTCGGCGGCGATCGCATGCGCGGCGCCATCGGCGACGATCACGCTGCCTTTCTCGCTGCGCGTCAGGCAGGCGATGCGGGTCTCGGCGCGCACGGCCGCCACCGCCTCCTCGAACCGCTCGACCTCGTAGAGCGAGAGGATCTCGTGCTCGTTGGCGAACAGGATGTCGATCTCGTCGGCCACCAGGGCGCGGAAGGCGGCGCGGTGGCGGGCGACACAGAACGGGTCCGACAGGGTCAGCGCCACCTGGCGGCCGGCCGCGTGCGCCACGCGCGCGGCCTTGCGGAAGGCGGCCTGGGCGGCGGGCGGGTCGAACAGGTAGCCCTCCAGATAGGTCACGGCGGCGGCCCCCACCGTGGCCTCGTCGATGTCCGCCTCCGACAGCGCCACGCAGGCGCCGAGGAAGGTGTTCATGGTGCGCTGGGCGTCGGGTGTCACCAGGATCAGGCAGCGCGCGGTCGGCGCGCCGCCGGTCGCGGCCGGGGTGTCGAAGGCGATGCCGGCGGCGCGGATGTCGTGGCGGAACACGGTGCCGAGCTGATCCTCCGCCACCTTGCCGATGAAGGCGCCGCGTCCACCGAGGCTCGCGAAGGCGGCCATGGTGTTGGCCGCCGACCCGCCCGAGACCTCGACGGCGGGGGGCATCGCGGCATACAGCGCCTCGGCGCGGGCAGCGTCGATCAGGGTCATGGCCCCCTTGTTGAGGCCGTGCGCCGAGATGAAGGCGTCGTCGCAGCGGGCCAGCACGTCGACGATGGCGTTGCCGATGCCGAGGAGGTCGTAGGTCATGGGGCTCCGATCCGGTGTTCGCCTGTCCCTTAGCGTGATGCGGCGCCGGACGCCATGATCGGGGCGTGGCTGCGCGCGCTCGGCCAGTTGGGCGACCCGCGCCTGCGCCGGCCGGTGCTGCTGGGGCTGCTGGCGGCGACGGTCGTGTTCGCGCTGCTGGTCGGGTTCGGGGTGTGGCTGGTCGGGCTGGCCGCGACGGGCGGCGGGGGCTGGATCGATCGCGTCGTCTCCGCCCTCGGCGGGATCGCCGCGGTGATCGTCGCGGGGTTGCTGTTCGGCCCGGCGAGCCTGGCGGTGGCGGGCGTGCTGCTGGACGACGTCGCTGCGGCGGTGGAGGCGCGGCACTACCCCTTCCTCGCCCCTGCGACGCCGGCGCCGCTGTGGTCGCAGGTGCTGGCGGGGCTGCGCGTGGCGCTGCGGGTGCTGGTGATCTCGGTGCTGGCGCTGCCGCTGGTGCTGCTGCTGCCGGGGCTGGGCAGCCTGGTGTGGCTGGCGGTGTCGGCCTATGCGCTCGCGCGCGAGTATTTCGAGCTCGCGGCCTTGCGGCGGATGGACGCCGCCTCGGCGCGGGCCTTGCGGCGGCGGCACCGGTTGCGCGTCTGGTTCGCGGGGGTGCCGGCGGCCGCGCTGATGCTGGTGCCGGTCGCGAACCTGTTCGCACCGGTGCTGGGGACGGCGGCGTTCACGCATGTGTTCCACGGCGTGGCGCTGGGCGCGCGGCGGGTTTGATGCGCTCCCGCATTCGGGAAAGTCTCCCGAACATGGAAGGCGCGGTTCTCGCTCCTGGCTCGATCGACCCTCGCTTGGCGGAGCGGTTGCGGGCGTTGCGGGGCGAGCGCGGCTGGTCGCTCGACGCGCCGGCGCGCCGCCGCGGGGTGAGCCGGGCGACGTTGTCGCGGCTGGAGAATGCCGAGGTCGGTCCGACCGCCCCCGGGCGGCCACCGCGGTGATCCCCGGCAGGGTCGGGTTGCTCAGACCAACAACCCCCGACCCTGGACGGCTCACGATGACCGACGACAAGATCGCCCTTCGCGAGATGCCGCAGACGGGCTCCGACGCGACCTTCCTGCGCGGGATGATCGGCTTTGCCGCGCAGCGCCCGATGGAGCCGGAGGCGGGCGGGGTGACCGGCGGCACGCATGGCGAGCGCAGCCCGGACCGCCTGGTGCAGCGCGACGGCCGGCGGGACGGCGACCGGCAGACCCGCGTCGGCATGGTCGAGCTGCGGCCCCCGAAGCTCCGGCGCGGCTGCTGCCTCCCCGCCTTCCTGGAGCCCCGCCGGACGGCCGGGGAGGTGCTGACGGCGGTGATCGAGGAGGCCTGCGTCCGGGGCATCTCCACGCGCTCGGTGGACGAGCCGGTGCGCGCCATGGGCCTGGAGGGGATCGGCCGCCGCCAGGTTCAGCCGCCTCCGCGCCGAGAGCGACGAGCGC
>CALKJX010000062.1 GCA_937995555.1 uncultured Elioraea sp. | reverse complement strand
TCGCCGTCCATCGAGCCGAAATTGCCCTGCCCGTCGATCAGCGGCAGGCGCATCGCGAAGGGCTGCGCCATGCGCACCATCGCGTCGTAGATCGCCGCGTCGCCGTGCGGGTGGTACTTGCCCATCACGTCGCCGACCACGCGGGCGGATTTGCGGTGCGGCCGGTCGGGCGCGTAGCCCGCCTCGTGCATCGCGTAGAGGATGCGCCGGTGCACCGGCTTCAGCCCGTCGCGCACATCGGGCAGCGCGCGCGACACGATCACGCTCATCGCGTAGTCGAGGTAGGAGCGCTTCATCTCCTCCTCGAGCAGCACGGGCGCGATCTCGTTCGGACCCGGCGGGCCCGGCGGCTTGGGTGTCTCGTCCGTCACGTGGCGTTCCCCGGTCAGCCTGTGAGCGGCTGCGACGGCAAGCTACTCCAGCGCATGGTGCGCCGCAACAAACAGCCCTGAATGCCCGGTATCAGCCTTCCGGGACGCCGGCCAGACGCAGCCCCTCGGCGTAGTGCTGCCGGTCGGCCTCGCGCGCGAAGGGGGCGGTGGCGAGGAAGCGCCTGATCGTGAAGCCTGGCTCGATCGCGAGCAGCCGGGCGAGCGCCTCGGCCGCCTCGGCCTTCCGCCCGAGATGGCCCAGCGCGGCCAGGTAGGGCTTCCACGCCGCCGAGAGCCCCGGGTTCATCTCGGTCACCTGCATCCCGAGCGCCACCACCTGGTCGTGCTCGCCCAGCAGCAGGTGCGGGATCATCAGCGCGGTGTCGAACAGGAAGGCGTGCGGGTCCATCGGCGAGAGCCGGCGGTAGCGGGTGATGCGCTGCAACGCCTCCGCATGGTCGCCGCGATAGGCATGCGCCACGCCGGAGAACACCCAGGCCATCGGCAGGTTCGGGTTGAGCGAGAGCGCGCGCTCGTGCAGCCGGATCGCCTCGTCGAGCCGGTGGTGCAGGAAGCTTCGCACGTGGCCCGCGATCGCGAAGGCGCGCGCGTCCGACGGGTCGAGCAGGATCGCCTTCTCGGCATGGGTGCCGGCGCGCGACAGTGCCGCCTCCTGGTCCTCGGCCCAGCCCTGGCCGACCAGGAACACGTGCCAATAGGCGAACCAGGCGTGCGCCGCGGCATTGTCGGGCTCGCGGGCGATCGCCTGGGTCAGCAGCTGCCCGGCCTCGAGGAACGCCTCGTGCTCCAGCCGGTAGATCGCCGGGATCGCGCGCAGCACGAGCTCGTAGGCGGAGGGGTCGACCGGCGGGCGGGCGGCCGCACGCTTGGCCTCGATCAGCAGGATCTCGGGGTCGATCTGGGCCACGACGGCGGCCGCGATCTCGTCCTGCAGCGTCAACAGGTTCGCCGCCTCGCGGTCGAAGCGCTGCGCCCAGACCACCTCGCCGGCCGCGTGCAGATCGAGCAGGCGAAGCGTGACGCGCACGCGCTCGCCGGTCGCCTGAACCGAGCCGGTGAGCAGGAAATCGAGATCGAGCGCGCTGCGCAGCAGCAGCGGGTCGGTGTTCGGGCCGATGAAACGGGCGAGCGAGGCGGAGGAGACCACCGCGATCCAGCGGAAGCGCGACAGCGCGGTGGTGATCTCCTCGGCCAGCCCGAGCGAGAGATGCTCCTCGGCAACCGAGCCGAGCGTCTGCAAGGGAGCGGTGCCGAGCCGCGCGCCGCGCGCGGCCGAACGTCGCGGCGGGGCCACCGGCAAGGGCTGGGCGGCCGGCGCGCCGCGCTCCTCGGTGCCGCGGATTGTGTCGGCGAGCGCGGCGGTCTCGGCCGAGGGCTGGGCGCGCAGCTGGCGGGCGAGCGCGGCGCGGCAGGCCTCGTAGGCCTCCAGCGCCTGGCGCCGCTCGCCGCGCGCGGCATGGGCGCGCATCAGGCTGCGCCACGCCGCTTCATGCGCCTCGTCGATCGCGAGCAGCCGGCGCGCCGCCTCGACCTGGGCCTCCGGCGTGTGCGCCCCCTCCAGCAGCCGTTCGCCGAGGCCGCGCGCGCGGTCGCGCAGCTGCCGCCGCTCCTCGGCAAGCCAGGCATCCATCGCCGGATCGAGCCCGTCGAGGTCCTCCAGCAGCGGCGCATCATAGAGGTCGAGGGCGGCGGAACTGCCGGGCCCGGCGCGCGCCACCTCGTGCGCGTCCACCCAGAGCGCGTCGGCATCGGCCCAGACCTGGTCCCGATTCGCATGCAGGATCGCCTCGCCGCAGGGGGCAAGCGCAAGGGTGAGCTCGTGCAGGGCCTGGCGCAGCGATGCGCGCGCCTGCTCGCGGTCGCGGGTGGACCACAACAGGCCGGCGAGGCGCTGGCGCTGAACCGGCCGCGGCGCGGCGAGCGCCAGGATCGCCAGCAGGGCGCGGGTCTTGCGCACCCTGGGCAGCACGCGCTCGGACGTGACGCTCCAGGCGTCCATCGGCCCGATCAGCTTCAGGCGCAGCCGGGGCGGCGCCGATCCGGTTCCGGCGGAAGCAAGGCCTGCACGCATCGGATCAGCCACGGTGGACATTGTGCGACACGGCGAGACGTTAACCCAGGGTGGAATGCGTGCACTATCCTACAGCGTGAGGATTCTGCCCCAGGTTCGCGTTTTTGGCGTTTTCGGCCGGCCGGGACGCCTGAGCGCGCCGGATGCGGCACGTCGGTGGCCCCCGGCAGGCGCTCGAGCGGGCCCGGATCGACCGCGCGCACAGTGCCGACGCGTGGCGCGACCGGCCAGGCGATCAGCGCCTCGTGCGGGGACAGGCAGACCAGGTCGCGCCCAGCGCGGGCAGTCCCGCTCGCATTTTCCCTCAGGGTCAAGACTTGCAACCAGAACGCGACTGACCTGCCTCCTTCCTGATCCCGCGATTTGGATGAGAGTCCGTCATCCAGGGAGACGGACGTGGAGAGGAGCGGGTTCAACGAGGGGCAGATCATCGGCGTGCAGCGGGCGCGGCAGGGCGGGAGTCCGACGGCGGGGG
>CALKJX010000061.1 GCA_937995555.1 uncultured Elioraea sp. | reverse complement strand
ATGATCGCCGACGGCGAGGCGGAGGTGCTGCGCCGGGTGCGCGAACAGCTCATGCTCGGCGCGTCACAGATCAAGCTGATGGCGGGTGGCGGCGTCGCGTCGCCCTACGACCCGCTCGACAGCATCCAGTACACCGAGGCCGAGCTGCGGGCCGGGGTGACAGCCGCGGCGGACTGGGGCACCTACGTGATGACCCATGTCTACACGCCGCCCGGCATCCAGCGCGCCATCCGCGCCGGGGTGAGGTCGATCGAGCACGGCCAGCTCGCCGACGAGGAGACGGTGCGCATGATGGCCGACGAGGGCATCTGGTGGAGCCTCCAACCCTTCCTCGCCGACGAGGATGCCAATGTCCGGGAGGATCCCGGCAGCCGTGCCAAGCAGCTCGAGGTGTCACGGGGGACCGAGCGCGCCTACGAGTTCGCGCAACGCTTCCGCGTCAAGACCGCGTGGGGCAGCGATATCCTGTTCTCGCCGCGCAGCCTGCCGAACCATGCCCGGCATCTTGCGAAGCTGACACGGTTCTACGATCCGCTCGAGGTGTTGCGCACCGCGACCGGCAATGCGGGCGAGCTCGTGAAGCTCTCGGGGGCGCGGAGCCCGTACCCGCACGATCTCGGCGTGATCGCGCCCGGCGCCTATGCCGACATCCTGGTCGCCGAGGGCGATCCCGCCCGCAGCCTCGACTTCCTGACCGATCCGGCGGCGAACCTGAAGCTGATCATGAAGAACGGCCGCATCCACAAGGACACGCTCTGATGCCCGCAAGGATCGGGGCAGCCGCGCTGGTCGCGGCGTTCGCCGTCACGCCTGCCGTGGCGCAGCAGCACGAACCCTGGCGGTTCCAGCTCACGCCCTATCTCTGGATGTTGGGCATGGAGTCGCAGGTGAAGCCGGAGCGCAACCTGCCGACGGTGCACGTCGACAAGTCCTTCAGCGACATCCTGGGGAGCCTCGACGGCGCCGTGTTCCTGACCGGCAGTGCGCGGCAGGGGCGCTTCGTGCTGCTGGCCGACGCCTCGTGGGCGCAGATCACCGAGCGTGCCCGCCGCACCCTCGTGCCGGGCGTCGATCTCTCGGGCAAGCTGCGCACCCGCCAGACCCAGGTGATGCTTGCCGCCGGCTACACGGTGATCGACCGGCCGGGCGTCGCGCTCGACCTCGTCGCCGGTGCACGCGCCTGGTGGCAGCGCGCCGAGGTCGAGGCCCGACTGCTCCAGCTCACGCGGTCGGTGACAACGACCGAGTCATGGCTCGATCCGATCGTCGGCGCACGCCTACGGATCGATCTTGCGCCGGGCTGGTCGATCATCGGCCATGGTGATCTCGGCGGCTTCGGCGCGGGCTCGCGCTTCACCTGGCAGGCCGTGGGGACGATCAACTACCAGCTCTCGGACGCGTTCTTCGTGTCGGCAGGCTATCGCCACTCCTCGGTCGATTATCGCCGAGGCGGCAAGCGCCTGAAGGTCGACATGAGCGGGCCGCTCGTCGGCCTGACCTGGCGCTTCTGAGCCGGGTTGCCGGCGTCCGACGACGGGGCAGGAGCACCCACATACACACGCGTGGATTGTGAAACGATCGGCGTTAACGCATTATTAACCGCATGCGTGTCAGAACCCTGCGCATGGTCTCGCTCTCCTCCCTCGCGGCGTTCTCGCAGTCGGCCTCGGCCGCGCTGCAGGTGCGCGACAGCCGCGCGGTCGGTGGCAACCAGGTGTTCGGCGGGGTCAACCGCAACATCCTGGCCGCACCGCCCAAGCCCGCGCAGCCGATCCTGCCGGCCGAACCGCCGGCCGGACCGCTGCCGCGCGGGTCGCTGCTGAACCTCACCATCTGACGCCTCCGCACTGACGGCAGGCCCGCTCGCGCGGGTCTGATCGTGCGTCGTCGTGTCCGCCGCTGGCGTGCCGCAATGGCGCGCGAGATGCTGGTGCGTGACCGATCCAACCCTCACCGGCCCGCGCGTCCGCGCCATCCCCGCCGGCGACGCGCGCCCGCGTCTGACTGCCCGGACTGCGGCTTCCGACCCCGGCGCTCGAAGGCATCCTCGGCGTCTACTCGATCGCGCGGATCGGCCAGATCCAGGTGACCTTCCGCGCCCGGCTGCTCGACCCGGCGGCGATCGCCCGAACGACGAATCGAGCGAGGTCGCCCTCTTCGCCTGGGATGCCATCCCGTGGGACGACATCGCTTTCCGCTCCGTACACTGGGCGCTCACCCACTGGCGTGACAGCCGGGACGCGCTGTCCTGGCCCGCGCGCGGCAATCCGGGACCGGCATGAGGCGCGTGACGCCGCTCGCCATCGCGCTCGCCGCCCTGGCCGCTCCTGCGTCGGCCCAGGTCGCACCACCGCTCGCACGGGGCGGGGGATCCTGGTCTACGAACTGCCCTTCGCCGCACGCCCCGCCCGGAACGCGGCAACCCCGACGCCGCCGTCGATCGCCGGCGGCGAGCGTCCGGCAGCGCCCGCCCCCGCGGTCGAGGTCGCGCCACACACGACGCTGACCCCGGGCTTCCTCGGCAGAAGGCCGGCGGATGCGCCGCTCGACGGCCCGACCGGCGGGCCGCAGCGCGGCATCGGCCAACGGCTGCTGGAGGCCGGGCCCGGCGTGGTGCTCCAGCGGCGCTTCTGAGCCCGCTCAGCGCCGCGGGGCGAAGGGCCGGCGCGGAGACCAGACGGGGTCGGGCGCGGACCAGAGCGCCGGAGTCGCCATCGCCGCGGCGAGATTCGCCGCCGCCGTCTGCAGCAGCGCCTCGCCCTTCTGCGGCGTCGCGGCGCGCGGATCGCCGCGCACCCCCGTGCCCGGGGCGCGCTCCTCGAAGCTGCGGAAGCGCTGGATGCCCAACCCATCGCTCGACGACACGCCGGCGATCTCGCCCGGCGCCATCGCCCCGGCGGCGGCGGCCTCGATGTGCTCGCGCCGTACCAGGTCGGGGGCCACGACCATCATCATCGCGGTCTCGCCCTCGCAGGCGTGCTGGATGTTCTTCTGCCGCTCCAGGATCGCGCCGACCGCTTCGGCGGCCACGATCCAGTAGGTCGCGCCGGCGATCGGCATCTCCAGCTCGACGGCCAACTCGCGCAGGGCGACCGCGAGCGGCTCGGTGTTGCCGCCATGGCCGTTCACCACGAACAGCCGGCGGAAGCCGCACACCTTCAGGCTGCGCGCGATCCCGCGCAGCACCGCCTGGAAGGTGGCGTAGTCGAGGCTGATCGTGCCGCCGAACGGGAAATGATGCTCGCTCATGCCCATCCACTGGCAGGGCAGCACCACGGCGGGCTCCCCCCGCCTGGCCAGTAGCCTTGCCGCGCGCAGGCTGACCTCACTGGCGAGCGCGGTATCGACACTGGTCGGCAGATGCGGGCCGTGCTGCTCCAGACTCGCCACCGGCAGGATCACCAGCGCATCGCGCGCGGCCAGATCGTTCAGTTCCGGCGCGGTCATCCGCGCCCATTCCACCGTTGTCATGCCTGCCCCTCCACCGCGGTCGAGCCGCGCCTGTCCGCCGCAGTCGATCCTGTCCGGCCCACCGAGTCCAGACGACACCATTGCAACGATGCACGCGCTGTCCTATCTCGCGCTCCGGTCCGGGCCCCTCTGGCGGGAGGGTCCGGCGCGGCCCTGCACCCGAGGCCGCGTCCCGGCGACCGCGATGTCGGACCTTCTCAACATCCATCGGGCGGCCTTCGCGCCGTCGTCCGGGTGCGCGGTGGAGGTCCGGATGTCGGCGCCGTGGTGGTTCTGGGTCGCGTTCAACGCGGCCATCCTGCTGCTTCTCGTGCTGGACCTCGGCCTGCTGACGAAGCGGGACCGGGCGATTCCGGTGAAGGAGGCGCTGCTCCGGTCCGGCCTCTTCGTCCTGCTGGCGATGCTGTTCTGTGCCGGGGTGTTCGCCTTCTACGGCGATACGCCCGAGATGCGCAGCAAGAAGGGGTTCGAGTTCCTCACCGGCTACCTGATCGAGTGGTCGCTCTCGGTCGACAACATCTTCGTCTTCGTCCTGATCTTCAGCCACTTCCAGGTGCCGGCGCAGTACCAGCACCGGGTGCTGTTCTGGGGCATCCTCGGGGCGCTGGCGATGCGGGGCTCGCTGATCCTCGTCGGGACCGCGCTGATCCGGGAGTTCCAGTGGATCATGATCGGCTTCGGGCTGTTCCTGATCTGGTCGGGCTGGAAGATGCTGCGCGCAGTCGACCAGGAGCCCGACCTCGAGACCAACCGCGTGCTGACCTGGGTCAAGGCACGCTATCGCGTGACCGAGACCTACGAGGGCGACCACTTCCATGTCCGCCGCGACGGCCGGCTGTTCCTCACGCCGCTCGCGCTGGTGCTGGTGCTGATCGAGCTGACGGACCTCGTCTTCGCCCTCGACTCGATCCCTGCGATCTTCGCGATCACCACCGACCCGTTCATCGTCTACACCGCGAACGTGTTCGCGATCCTCGGCCTTCGCGCGATGTATTTCGCGCTCGCCGGCATCATCCACCGCTTCCACTACCTCAAATACGGGCTGTCGATCGTGCTGATGATCGTCGGCGCCAAGATGCTCGCGAACTATGTGGCGGACGGCAAGGCGGTGCCCGTCGAGTATGCGCTGATGGTCACGGCGGGGATCATTGGGGGCTCGATCATGCTCAGCCTGATCAAGACCGCCGAGCGGCGCCCGGCGGAGGCCCTGGCGACGGCGTGGCGCGGCTGGGTCCCCTTCAGCCGCAGCCGGCGCGCCCGCGTCAAGGGCGAGTGAGGCGCGGCCATCGGGCGGACCGATCGTTTGGCAGGCGTCCACGTGCTTGACCGGGCGCGCCGGACGCGCGAGAGATGCGGCGCCGCACAACGGGCGGTCGGGCGGGCGGAGACCGGCCGGTATGGGCTTGCGGTACGTGTCGGAACGGGGTGATCGAATGCGCGTGTCCGGTCGGGTCATCGGCTTGGGTCTGGCGGGGGTCGCGGCACTGGCCGTCGCAAGTGGCGCCCATGCGGCCTCGACCGATCTCGGCATGCCGGTGCCCTGGGGCCTTGGCATGCAGGACTCGGCAAGCCCGGTGAAGGAGCGGGTATCGTCGCTGCACGACCTGATCCTGGTGATCATCACGCTGATCACGCTGTTCGTGCTCAGCCTGCTCGCCTATGTCTGCTGGCGCTTCAAGGCCGACCGCAACCCGAACCCGTCGCGCACCAGCCACAACACCCTGCTCGAAGTCGTCTGGACCGTGATCCCGGTGCTGATCCTGGTGGTGATCGCGGTGCCGTCGTTCCGGCTGCTCTATTTCATGGACCGCACCGAGGAGCCCGACCTGACGGTGAAGGTCACCGCCTTCCAGTGGGCCTGGGAGTACGAGTACCTCGACGCCGATGGGCTCAAGTTCGAGAGTTACATGATCCCCGAGGATGAGGCGGTGGCGCAGGGCAAGCGGCGGCTGCTCGACGTCGACAACGAGATGGTCGTGCCTGCGGGCAAGAACGTGCGGGTTCTGGTCACCAGCCGGGACGTGATCCACAGCTTCTTCGTCCCCGCCCTCGGTATCCAGAAGTACAACATCCCCGGCCGCACGATGGAGACCTGGTTCCGTGCCGACCGGCCGGGCGTGTATTACGGGCAGTGCAATCAGATCTGCGGCGTCAACCACGCCTACATGCCGATCGTGGTGCGCGCGCTGCCCGAGGCGGAATTCACCACCTGGCTCGAGCAGGCGAAGCAGCGCTTCGCAGGCGCCACGGTGGGCGAGACCATGCGGGTCGCCGAGGCCCGGCAGTGACGATGGGAGAGCGGGCCTGCGGGCCCGGGTTCTGAGGACGGATCGAGATGGCAACGGCCGACGCGCACGCCCACGACCACCATGACCACAAGCCCGGCTTCGTGGCGCGGTGGCTGTTCAGCACGAACCACAAGGACATCGGGACGCTCTACCTGATCTTCTCGGTGGTCGCCGCCCTCATCGGCGGCTTCATGTCCGTGCTGATGCGGCTCGAGCTGCAGAACCCCGGCATGCAGTACTTCGCCGACGGGCAGCACTGGAACGTCATCGTCACGGCGCACGGCCTGATCATGGTGTTCTTCGTCGTCATGCCGGCGATGATCGGGGGCTTCGGCAACTGGTTCGTCCCCCTGATGATCGGCGCGCCGGACATGGCGTTCCCGCGCCTGAACAACATCAGCTTCTGGCTGCTCGTGCCCTCGTTCCTGCTGCTGCTCGGTTCGGCCTTCGTCGGCCAGGGCGCGGGCGTGGGCTGGACGGTCTACACCCCCCTCGCGCATTCGACCTTCCAGGCGGGCCCGTCGGTGGACATGGCGATCTTCTCGCTGCATCTCGCCGGCGCCTCGTCGATCCTGGGCGCAATCAACTTCATCACCACGATCCTGAACATGCGCGCGCCGGGCATGACCCTGCACCGCATGCCGCTGTTCGTCTGGTCCGTGCTGGTCACCGCGTTCCTGCTGCTGCTGGCGCTGCCGGTGCTGGGCGGTGCGATCACGATGCTGCTGACCGACCGCAACTTCGGCACGGCGTTCTTCGATCCGGCCGGCGGCGGTGACCCCGTGCTCTACCAGCACCTGTTCTGGTTCTTCGGCCACCCCGAGGTCTACATCATGATCCTGCCGGGGTTCGGCATCATCAGCCACATCGTCGCGACGTTCAGCCGCAAGCCGGTGTTCGGCTATCTCGGCATGGCCTACGCCATGGTGGCGATCGGCGTGGTGGGCTTCGTCGTCTGGGCGCACCACATGTTCACCTCGGGCATCGGTGTGGACACGCGCGCCTACTTCATGGCGGCGACGATGGTGATCGCCGTGCCGACGGGCATCAAGATCTTCTCCTGGATCGCGACGATGTGGGGCGGATCGATCCGCATGGAAGTGCCGATGATGTGGGCGGTGGGCTTCATCTTCCTGTTCACGATCGGCGGCGTGACCGGCGTGGTGCTGGCGAATGCCGGCGTTGATACGGTGCTGCACAACACCTACTACGTGGTGGCGCATTTCCACTACGTGCTGAGCCTCGGCGCCGTGTTCACGATGTTCGCCGGGTTCTACTACTGGATCGGCAAGATGTCGGGGCGCCAGTACGACGACTTCCTCGCCCGCATCCACTTCTGGACAACCTTCGTCGGCGTGAACCTGACCTTCTTCCCGATGCACTTCCTCGGGCTGCAGGGCATGCCGCGGCGCTACCCGGACTACCCGGATGCGTTCTGGGGCTGGAACATGGTCGCCTCGATCGGCAGCTATATCAGCTTCGCCTCCGCGATCCTGTTCCTCTACATCGTCTACAAGATCTTCGCCTCGAAGGAGAAGCTGGCTGACAATTACTGGGGCGAGGGCGCGACCACGCTGGAGTGGACGCTGTCGTCGCCGCCGCCGTTCCATCAGTTCGAGGAACTGCCGCGCATCCGCTGAGTCCCATTGAATGAGCGAACGCGTCATCGGTAACGCGGGGGGTGTGAGGGGGGCCTGCGAGGCCCCCCTCGACCCTGTGCTTGAGTATGCGGGCAGCGAGCCGCGCGACTGGCTGCTCCTGCTCAAGCCGCGCGTCATGTCGCTCGTGGTCTACACCGGCCTGATCGGCCTGCTGGTCGCGCCGCAGGCCATGCACCCGGTGCTCGCCGCGATCGCGGTGCTGTGCATCGCGCTCGCGGCCGGCGCCTCGGGCGCGATCAACATGTGGTACGACCGCGACATCGACGCGGTGATGCGCCGCACCGCGCAGCGCCCGATCCCGGCCGGTCGGATCAGCCCGGATGCCGCGCTCGGCTACGGCACCGCGCTCGCGGTGTTCTCCGTGCTGCTGATGGGGCTCGCGGCGAACTGGGTGGCGGCGCTCGTGCTCGCGTTGTCGATCGCGTTCTACGTGTTCGTCTACACGATCTGGCTGAAGCGGCGGACGCCGCAGAACATCGTCATCGGTGGGGCCGCGGGCGCCTTCCCGCCGGTCATCGGCTGGGCCGCGGCGACCGGCTCGATCGAGCTCGCCCCGGTGGTGCTGTTCGCGATCATCTTCTTCTGGACGCCGCCGCATTTCTGGGCACTCAGCCTGTTCGCGCATGCCGACTACGCGCGCGCCGGCGTGCCGATGCTGCCGGTGGTCGCCGGGGCGCGCGAGACACGGCGGCAGATCCTGATCTACACGGCCGTGCTGGTCGCGGTGTCGCTCGCGCCCGTCGCGCTCGGCTTCGCCGGTGCCCTCTATGGCGCGGCCGCGATGCTGCTCGGCGCGGGCTTCCTGCGCCATGCCCTCTCGGTGCTCCGCGAGCGGCAGGACGCGGCCGGGGTCAGCCTGACCAACGATCGCGCGGCCAAGGCTGCGTTCCGGTTCTCGATCACCTACCTGTTCGCGCTGTTCGGCGCGCTGGCGCTCGATCGGCTGGTGACGGGGGCGGGATGGCTCCCCATCTGGGCGTGATGGCGGAATACGATCCGCAGGCAGTGGGCCGTCCCGAGCATCTGACGCGCGAGCAGTCGGAGTCCCTCGCACGGCGACGCCGCGCCCGCAACCGTGCCATGTTCCTCGTCCTGCTGGGCCTGGTCGGCCTGTTCTATGCCCTCACCATGAGCCGCCTCTCCGAGGTCGGCGATCCGCAGCAATGGTCCCGTCCAGGCGCAATCGCACCGTCGCGCTGACCTGCGTCGGCGTGGTCGGGCTGATGCTCGGCGCGGCCTATGCGGCCGTGCCGCTCTACGACTGGTTCTGCCGCGTGACCGGTTTCGGCGGCACGCCGATGATCGACGCCAACGTGCCCGCGGTGCCGGATGCACGCTCGATCCGCGTCGAGTTCGTCGCCAATGTCAACCGCGACATGCCCTGGTCGTTCCGCCCCGTGCAGCGCCAGGTCGTGCTGCACGGCGCCGAGGAGGGGGTGGCGTTCTACACGGCACGCAACGACTCGGATGAGCCGATCACCGGGATCAGCACCTACAACGTCACCCCCGAGAAGGCCGCGCCGTACTTCAACAAGATCGCCTGCTTCTGCTTCACCGAGCAGACGCTCGCGCCCGGACAGCAGGCCGAGATGCCGCTCGCCTTCTGGGTCGACCCGCGGATGTTCGACGATCCGGCGACGCGCGACGTGCGGGTGATCACGGTCAGCTACACCTTCTTCCGCAGCCTCGCGGACGCCGAACGCGCCGGTACGCTCGCCACCGCCGGCCCGCATGTCGGCGGATTCACGCCCAACACCGCACCGCCGCGTCCGGGCGAGCGGCGGAGTGTGCGTTGAGCCCCGTGGCGGCTTGATCCCCCGGCCGATTTCGGGGATTGATGCGTCGCGGCGCGGGCGGCGGTGTTCGGCCGGCCCGCGCGACAGACCGGAACGGAAGCGATGAGCGAGAGCCACGGCGAGACGATCGTATCCTCGGGGATGAAGCATCCCTATCACTTGGTCGATCCGTCGCCCTGGCCGATCCTCGGGGCCGCGGCCGCCGGGCTGCTGGCGTTCGGCGCGATCGAGTTCATGCACTACCAGACGCCGATCTTCCTTGTGCTCGGCTTCATCGCCGTGCTGGCGACGATGTTCGTCTGGTGGCGCGACGTGGTGAAGGAAAGCCGCACGCCGGGCCTCCATACCCCGGTGGTGCGGCTCGGCCTGCGCTACGGCATGATGCTGTTCATCGCCTCCGAGGTGATGTTCTTCGTCGCCTTCTTCTGGGCCTATTTCCACTTCGCGCTGTTCCCGGAGCATCTCGCCGGGCAGGAGACCACGATCTGGCCGCCGCCGGGCGTGAAGACCTTCGATCCCTGGCATCTGCCGTTCCTGAACACGCTGATCCTGCTGCTCTCGGGCTGCACGGTGACCTGGGCGCACCATGCGCTGCTCGAGGGCAACCGGCGCGACCTGATCCGCGGCCTCGCGCTCACGGTCGCGCTCGGCATCAGCTTCACCTGCGTGCAGGCCTACGAGTACTGGGTGGCGCCGTTCGGCTTCCGCGAGGGCGTCTATCCCTCCACGTTCTTCATGGCGACGGGTTTCCACGGCTTCCACGTGATCGTCGGCACGATCTTCCTGAGCGTGTGCCTGGTGCGCGCGATCCGCGGCCACTTCTCGCCCGAGCGGCATTTCGGCTTCGAGGCCGCGGCTTGGTACTGGCACTTCGTCGACGTGGTGTGGCTGTTCCTGTTCGTCTGCATCTACTGGTGGGGCGCGGGCGAGATCGCGCCGCACTGATGGTCGCAGCCGGCGGTTCCACGAGCGGGGGGCCCTGGCCCCCCGTTTCCATCTGGCGGGTGGCGCTGGCCGGACGCTGCCCGCGCTGCGGACGCGGCCCACTGTTCGACGGCCTCCTGTCGGTGCGTCCGTCCTGCCCCGTCTGCGGGCTCGACCTCAAGGCGCACGACGCCGGCGACGGTCCCGCCGTGCTGGCGATCTTCGTGCTCGGCGGGCTGCTGGTTGGCGGCGCGATGTGGCTGGAGTTCACCCATGAGCCGCCGCTCTGGGTGCATGCGGTGCTCTGGCCGGTGGTGTCTCTGCCGCTCGCGATCGCGGTGATGCGTCCGGCCAAGGCCGCGCTGGTGGGCCTGCAGTACCAACACCGGCGCGACGAGATGCAGTCCGGCCGCTAGACCCCATCTCCGTGCCATGACTGCAACCCGTCCTGCCTGGCGCGTGCTGCTCTGGCCGACCCTGGGGGCAGCCGTGCTGCTCGCGATCCTGCTCGCGCTCGGCACCTGGCAGGCGCAGCGGCTCGCCTGGAAGAACGCCTGGATCGCCCAGTTGCGCGCCGCCGAGGCGCTGCCGCCCGAGCCCCTGCCGGCCGTGCTCGACGATCCGGCCCCCCTCGCCTTCCGTCGCTTCGCTGTCACCGGTACCTACCGCCACGACCTCTCCTTCGTGCTCGGCGTGCATGAGCGCGCGCGCCGGCTGGGCGCCTTCCTGGTCACGCCGCTGGTGCGCGAGCAGGGCGATCCGGTCTGGGTGGTGCGCGGCTGGGTGCCCTATGAGGCGCCGCGGGCGGTGCCGAACCCCGAAGGCACCGTGACCGTCACGGGATTCCTGATGCTGCCCGAGCGACGCGGCTGGTTCACGCCCGACGACAAGCCGGAGGAGCGTCGCTTCTGGGCGTTCCAGCCCGACCGCATGGCCGAGGCCACGGGCCTGCCACGCACGACGAATTTCGCGATCGCCGCGATCGGCCCGGGCGAGGAGCCGCCGATCCCGCAGCGCCGCCCGCCGATGCCGCGCAACGACCATCTTGGCTACGCGATCACCTGGTATGGGCTCGCCTTCGCCCTGGTCGCGTTCTGGATCGTCTGGGCGCGCCGCCTGCTGCGCGACGAGAGGGCCCGATGACCGACGTCTGCTACGCCGTGCACGCCTATGACGCGCTGCGCGACCGCTTCGCCCGCATCGCTGCGCTCGAGGAGGTGGCCTCGATCCTGCACTGGGACACCTCGGTGACCATGCCGCCGGGCTCGGCGGCGGCGCGCGGCGAGCAGATGGCCACACTGGCGGGGCTTGCGCACCAGCTCATCACCGCGCCCGAGCTCGCCGGGCATCTGGAGGATGCCGAGGAGCGCGCCGGGATGCTCGGTGCCGATGATCGGCGCAACCTCGCGCTGATGCGCCGCAAGCAGCTGCGCGCCACCGCCCTGCCGGCCGATCTGGTCGAGGCGGCTGCGCGCGCGAACAGCGCCTGCGAGGCGGCCTGGCGCACCGCCCGGCGCAACGCCGACTTCGCGTCCGTCTCGCCGCTGCTGGCAGAGGTGGTGCGGCTCGCCCGCGACCAGGCCCAGGCGCTCGCCGCCGCCACCGGGCTCGCGCCCTATGACGCGCTGATGGACGGGTTCCAGCCGGGACTCTCGGATGCGCGTGTGGCCGAGATCTTCGGGCCCCTGGAGGTCGCGCTGCGCGATCTGCTGCCGCTGGTGCTGGAGCGCCAGGCCGCCGCGCCCGCGCCGATCCCGCTCGCGGGCCCCTTCCCTGTCGAGGCCCAGCGCGCGCTCTGCCGGATGCTCGCCGAACGCGCCGGGATCGACTTCGCGACCGCGCGGCTGGACGAGAGCACGCACCCGTTCTGCGGCGGCACGCCGACCGACACGCGCATCACCACGCGTTACGGCGAGGACGACGCCGCACAGGCGATCCTCGGCGTGCTGCACGAATGCGGCCACGCGCTCTACGAGCGCAACCTGCCGCGCGACTGGGCGCGCCAGCCGCTCGGCGAGGCTGCCGGCATGGCGGCGCATGAGAGCCAGAGCCTGATCGTCGAGATGCAGGCCTGCCGGTCGGATGCGTTCCTGTCCTGGCTCGGCCCACGGCTGCACGCGGCGTTCGGCGGCGATCCCGCGCCCTACGCGCCGGCCAACCTGGCGCGGCTCTGGCGCCGCGTTGCCCCGGGCTTCATCCGCGTCGAGGCCGACGAGGTGACCTATCCCGCGCACATCATCCTGCGCTGGCGGCTCGAGCGCGCGTTGATCGCGGGCGAGCTCACCGTGCCCGACCTGCCGGACGCCTGGAACGCGGGGATGAAGGCGCTGCTGGGGCTCGACGTGCCGGACGATGCGCACGGCTGCCTGCAGGACATCCACTGGTACGACGGCGCGTTCGGCTATTTCCCCTCCTACACGCTCGGCGCCATGGGGGCGGCGCAGCTCTTCGCTGCTGCCGTCGCGGCCGTGCCCGAGATCCCGGCGCGGCTCGCCACGGGCGATCTCGCGCCGCTGATCACGTGGCTGCGCGACAACGTGCACGCGCACGGCGCACGCTTCGGCTTCGACGACCTGCTGCGCACCGCCACCGGGCGGCCGCTCGATCCCGCGGTGTTCATCGCGCATCTCCGCGCGCGCTACCTCGGCAAGACCTGACGCGACCAGTCCACCGTCGCCCTGTCAGGCCGGAGCAAGCCGAGCCCAGAGGTTGTCACTGGTCGGGAACGCATCCGTCAGACCGATCCTCGATTTGAAGCCAGCCATCGCAGCCCTGGCCCGCAATGTCCGCGCCGTGAAGTAGTTGACGTGCTCGGGATGGCGGTAGCCGCACCAGCGCGCTCCCCGCACTCGTCTGTTCAGGGATCCGTAGTTCGGAACCTTCACGAACGCCACGCCCGAGCGGTTGAGCAGCGACCGCACGGCACGCAGCACGGCCAGCGGGTCATGCTCGTGTTCGAGGTAGGACCGCAAGGTCGCGACATCGAAGGACGCGTCGGCGAACGAACGGAGTCCGACCACCGCCGGCGCGCAGACGGCACGCCCACCGCGGGCGCGGAAGGCGAGATCGGCAGCGGCGGCCAGCACCGGAGAGATCTCGACGCCGAAAGGACGGTACCGTGGCGGCAACGTCAGCAAGGGTCCGCCGTCGCCGCAACCGACGCGAGAACAGCCCCCCTGTCGACATGACGTTGCACGAGGTGGCTCATGTCCACCCGAGGCAGGACATGCAGACGCCAGCGGGTGGCCCGGTCGAGCTTGTACAGGAGCGGTTCGCTCCGCTCGCGCCGGGCGTCCTCGCGCTTCGTGCTTCTCTCCCAGGCGTAGTCCTGAGCCAGGGCCGCATAGTCGGGCACGCGGGCGAGGTATGTCATTCCGCATCTGCTGCAATTCACCAGGGGGCCAATCGGCGCCTCCATGCGGGTTGAGCCGTGCCTCACGCCAGGGGGCAGCACATAGCGGACAGTCCCGCTCAATGACACGCTGGCCGGGTGCCGGCGAGCCTCCTGTGCCGACCGCGCCCTCGTCGTCCGTGGATCGTGGTGAACCGGAATCCAGCATGCCTGCCACGCCTCCGACCTGGACCGGGACAGCATCAGGCATGTGCCAGAGACCGCCGCGGATGGCGCCGGGACAGACTCGTGCCGCAACGAGGCCGATCCGGCGTGGCCACCCGAGGAGCGGATTTCCGCGGGCTGCGGCGGACGGAAGCGTTACAGCGCCGTGCAGGCCGACCCGGCTTTCGGCCCTGCGACGGATGACACGGAGGAGTGCGGCGCAGGCGCCGTTTCCGCCATGTCGCCGGCCAATGCTGTAATCTGCGGCTTGAATGCTGGATAGTCGTGTCCGGTCACGTGGCAGTGAGGTATCGAACCAGCAACCCAACAGCCGGCCGCGTCTCACGCAACTCCAGGAGGACCACGCGTCGACCACCATTCGGCCTGACCGCCGCAGACACCCGCCTGCGCACCGGGGCGCCCGCCGGCCTCACCAACCTTCCTCGCCTTGGCCTGCATCCTGTTCGCCAACACGGGCCTCCTCGGCGAGCCGGGCATGCCGTGCGGGGCGGTGTTTCTCGCCACCGCCGTGGCGGCGATCGCCGGATCCGCGATCATGGGGTTCTACGCCACCCTGCCGGTGGCCCTCGCCCCAGGGCTGGGGCTGAACGCCTGTTTCGCCTTCGCCCTTGTGCTCGCGCAGGGCTACACGTGGCAGCAGGCGCCGGCAGCCGTGTTCTGCCTCAAGTTCGCGCTCGCGTGACCGGCGCGGCAGCCCCGCGCCCGGCCCCCTTTCATCCCCCTGCCGCCATCCCTAATGTCCGGCGGCCATGCGCTACATCTCCACCCGCGGCGCCGCGCCGGTCCTCGGCTTCGCTGACGTGCTGCTCGCCGGCCTCGCCGAGGATGGCGGGCTCTACGTGCCGGAGATCTGGCCCACCCTCTCGCCCGCCGACTGGCGCGCGCTGCGCGGCCTCGCCTACCCGGACCTGACCGCCTGCATCCTCGCGCCCTTCGTCGGCGGGGCGATCGCGGAGGCCACCCTCGCCCGGCTCTGCCGCGAGGCCTATGCGGGGTTCGCCCACGCGGCCGTCGCGCCGCTGGTGCAGCTCGAACACCGGGTGTTCGCCCTCGAGCTGTTCCACGGCCCAACCCTCGCCTTCAAGGATTTCGCGCTGCAACTGCTGGGGCGGCTGTTCGACCACGTGCTGGCCGAGCGCGGCGAGCGCGTGACCATCGTCGGCGCGACTTCGGGCGACACCGGCTCGGCCGCGATCGATGCCTGCCGCGACCGCGACCGGCTCTCGATCGTCATCCTGCACCCGCACGGGCGCGTGAGCGAGGTGCAGCGGCGGCAGATGACCACCGTCACCAGCGGCAATGTCGGGAACATCGCGGTCGAGGGCTCGTTCGACGACTGCCAGGATCTGGTGAAGGCGATGTTCGCCGACGCGCCCTTCCGCCGCGAGATGCGGCTCTCGGCCGTGAACTCGATCAACTGGGCGCGGGTGGCGGCGCAGATCGCCTACTACGCCTGGGCCGCGCTCGCGCTCGGCGCACCGGATCGCCGCGTCGCCTTCGCCGTGCCGACGGGCAATTTCGGCCACGTGCTGGCCGGCTGGGCCGCACGCCGCATGGGCCTGCCGATCGAGCGGCTGATCGTCGGCACCAACCGCAACGACATCCTCGCCCGCTTCCTGGACGCCAACGACATGAGCCTCGCCGCGGTCGAACCCTCGCTCTCGCCGTCGATGGACATCCAGGTGAGCAGCAATTTCGAGCGCCTGCTGTTCGAGCTGCTGGGGCGTGACGGGCGTGCGACCGCCGAGACCATGCGCGCCTTCCGCGAGAGCGGCCGCATGCCGGTACCCGATGCCGCCTGGCGCGAGGCGGCCGCGCTGTTCCACCCGTACCGCCTTGACGACGAGGCCACGCTCGCCGAGATCGCGCGCCTGCACGACGCCTCCGGATATCTCGCCGACCCGCACAGCGCGATCGGCATTGCCGCAGCCTGCGCGCATCTGCCTGATGACGCCGGCGTGCCCGTCGTCGCCGTCGCGACCGCTCATCCGGCCAAGTTCCCCGAAGCGGTCAAGCGCGCGACGGGCATCCGCCCTGCCCTGCCGGCGCATCTCGCCGATCTGTTCGACCGCCCAGAACGTTTCACCGTCGCCCGCAACGACCTCGCCGCGATCGAGGCGCTCGTGCGCGGCACCGCATTGAGGAACGCCGCATGAGGAGCGACCCCGCGATCCAGGTCACCCGCCTGCCCTCGGGGCTGACGGTGGTCACGGAGCACATGCCGCGCGTCGAGACCGTGAGCCTCGGCGCCTATGTCAGCGCAGGCACGCGCCACGAGCGGCCGGAAGAGAACGGCGTGTCGCACTTCCTCGAACACATGGCGTTCAAGGGTACGGCGCGCCGCAGCGCCGCGCAGATCGCCGAGCAGATCGAGGATGTCGGCGGCCACCTGAACGCCTACACCGCACGCGAGCGCACCGCCTTCTACGCCAAGGTGCTGAAGGAGGACGCCGCACTCGCCACCGACATTGTCGCGGACATCCTCCAGCATTCCGTGTTCGATCCGACGGAGTTCGAGCGCGAGCGCGGCGTCATTCTCCAGGAGATCGGCCAGGCCAACGACACGCCCGACGACCTGGTGTTCGACCGTTTCCAGGAGGCCGCCTATCCCGACCAGCCGATGGGCCTGCCCACGCTCGGCACCGAGGAGACGATCGGTGCGATGCCCCGCGAGGCGCTGATCGGCTTCATGCGCCGTCACTATGCGCCGTCGCGCATCGTCGTCGCGGCGGCCGGCGGGATCACGCACGAGAGGTTCCTCGATCTCGCGCGCCGCCACTTCACGGCACTTCCCCGCGGCGAGCCCGAGGCGGCGGCGCCTGCGCGCTACCAGGGCGGCGAGCGGCGCGACGAGGACGATCTCGACCAGGTGCATCTGGTGCTCGGCTTCCCGGCCGTGCCGTTCACCGACCCCGACTACCACGCGGCGATGCTGCTCTCGACGCTGCTCGGCGGCGGCATGTCGAGCCGGCTGTTCCAGGAGGTGCGCGAGAAGCGCGGCCTCGTCTATGCGATCTCGTCCTTCGTGCAGCCCTATCGCGATGACGGGTTGTTCGGCGTCTATGCGGGCACGGGCGAGGAGCAGGTGAAGGAACTGGTGCCCGTCGTCTCCGCCGAACTGGCCGCCGTGCAGCGCGGTGTCACCGAGGACGAGCTCCGCCGCGCCAAGGCGCAGCTCAAGGCCTCGGTGCTGATGGCGCTGGAGAGCACGTCCGCGCGCTGCGAGCAGCTCGCGCACCAGATCGCGACCTGGGGCCGCGTGGTGCCGACCGAGGAGACGGTGGCGCGCATCAACGCCGTGACCGCCGAGCAGACCGCGGCGGTTGCGCGGCGGATGTTCCGCGCCCGTCCCACCCTTGCGGCGATCGGGCCGATCGGCGCGCTGCCGCCCATGGGCGCCATCGCGGAACGGATCGCGGCGTGAGCGAGGCGGCCGAGCGCCTCGCCGATCTGGTCGCGGCGGCGAAACGCGCCGGTGCCGACGCCGCCGAGGCGATGCTGGCCGAAGCCCGCTCGGTCTCGGTGCAGCGGAGGCTCGGCGCGCTGGAACAGGTCGAGCGCGCCGAGAGCCGCGACATCGGGCTGCGCGTGTTCGTCGGCCGCCGCCAGGCCGTGGTCGCCACCACCGACGATTCGCCCGCCGGCTTCGCCCGGCTCGCCGAGCGTGCGGTGGCGATGGCGCGCGCCGTGCCGGAGGATCCGCATGCCGGACTGGCCGAGGCGCCGGACGGGGCGACGGATCTCGCCGCCCGGCTCGCCGCGCTCGATCTCGTGTCCCCGGGCGAGCCCGATGTCGCGACGCTCGATGCGCGCGCCGCCGCCGCCGAGGAGGCCGCGCTCGCCGTGCCGGGTGTGACCAACAGCGAGGGCGCCTCAGCCGACTGGGGCATCGCTGCCGTGACGATCGTCGGCTCGAACGGCTTCGCCGGCGCCTATGCGCGCACGAGCCATGGCGTCTCGGCGACCGCGCTTGCGGGCTCGGGCACGGCGATGGAGCGCGACTACGATTACGCCACCGCCGTGCATCCCGAGGATCTCGAGGACGCGGCCGCGATCGGACGGCGCGCCGGCGAGCAGGCCGTCGCGCGGCTGAATCCGCGCCGGCCGCGCACCGCCACCATGCCGGTCGTGTACCACCCGCGCGTGGCGGCCTCGCTGCTCTCGCATCTCTCTGCTGCCATCAACGGCGCCGCGGTCGCGCGCGGCACCACCTTCCTCAAGGGCGCACTCGGCCAGCGCCTGTTCACGCCCGGCATCGCCGTACACGACGACCCGACACGGCGACGCGGGCTGCGCTCGCGCCCGTTCGATGCCGAGGGGATCGCAGGCCGCCCGCGCGCGGTGATCGAGGACGGCGTGCTGACGACCTGGATCCTCGATTGCCGCAGCGCGCGCATGCTCGGCATGGCGACGACGGGCCACGCTGCGCGCGGCGTCTCCTCGGTCCCGGCGCCCACCACCACCAATCTCTGGCTCGCGCCGGGCAGCGTCTCGCCCGAGGCGCTGATGGCCGACATCGCCGAGGGGCTCTACGTCACCGAACTGATCGGCATGGGGATCAACATGGTCACCGGCGATTACAGCCGTGGCGCGGCGGGCTTCATGATCCGGGACGGCGCGCGCGCCGAACCGGTCAGCGAGATCACCATCGCCGGCAACCTGAAGGAGATGTTCGCCCGTCTCGTCCCGGCCGACGATCTCAGGTTCCGCCGCGGCAGCGATGCGCCGACGATCCGGATCGATGGGCTGACGGTGGCGGGCGGCTGATCAGCGGACGCCGGCGCCGGGCCAGAGCACGACGCGCAGCGTCTGCAGGATGATCAGGACGTCGAACAGCACGCTGAAGTTCTTCACGTAGTAGAGGTCGTAGGAGAGTTTCGAGCGCGCATCATCAAGCGAGGCGCCGTAGGGGTAGTTGATCTGCGCCCAGCCGGTCAGCCCCGCGTGCACCAGATGACGCTCGTTGTAGAGCGGCAGCTTGGCGGCAAGCTCGGCAACGAACTCCGGCCGCTCCGGCCGGGGCCCGACGAAGGACATGTCGCCCTTCAGGATGTTGATCAGCTGCGGCAGCTCGTCGAGCCGCGTTCGGCGGAGGAAGCGGCCGACCTTCGTCACGCGCGGATCACCCACCTGGGCCCAGACCGCGCCGTGACGCTCGGCGTCCTGTGTCATGGTACGGAGTTTCATGATGCGGAACACCCGCCCGCCGCGCGTCACCCGCTCCTGCCGATAGAGGATCGGGCCGCCGTCCTGCAGCTTCACCGCGAGCGCGGCGGCCGCCAGGAACGGCGCGGTCAGGAACAGCAGGATGGCGCTCGCGGCAATATCGAGTGCCCGCTTCAGCACCAGATCGATCATCGTGAAGGTGAACCCATCCGAGTAGAGCAGCCAGCCATAGTCGAGCCGCTTCACGTCGATCCGGCCGATCTCCTTCTCGAGGAAACGGTGGTACTCGAACACCGGAAAGCCGGCCGTGCGGCAGGCGAGCAGCGCCTCCATCGGCATGCCGCGCCGCTCGTCCGGCGCGACCACGATGAGGTCGGCGCCGATCTCCTCGGCGATCGTGCGGAAGCCACGGGAGGCCGGAACGATGCGGTTCGCGGGGTCCTCGGCGAGCCGCGGATCGATCTTGCCCATCGACGGGTCATGCACGAAGGTGATGTCGAAGCCGAGGGTGCGGCCCTCGCGCTTGAGCAGCCAGACCATGTCCCAGGCGCGCTGGCCCGCGCCGACGATCATCAGCCGGCGGCGGAAGGCGCCCCGCTCGAGCAGCGTGAACAGGACGATCCGCGCGAACCAGCCGAGCGGCACGAGGCCCAGGATCGACGCGGCGAACAGGGTCGCGGTCCCGGCGGTGGCGAAGGGCGGTGGCAGGAGGTAGCCGGCGGCCGAGGCGACGATGCCGCCAAGCCCGGCGGCGATCGGCACGCGCCCCAGCGACTTGCGCGTCTCCAGCAGCGCGTCGCGCCGATAGAGCCCGAGCGCGTACAGGAACAGCAGATCCGCCAGCGGATACATCAGCAGCGGGATCAGCCCGGGCTGACGAGCTTCGGGCAGCGGGATCAGCGCGACGCCGGCGATGATGGGCCAACCCGCAGCGACGAGGACGACGTCGCTCGCGAGCAGCGTCAGGCCGGCGGAAAGTCCAGGGACAAGGGGGGTTGCCATGGAGGGGGATACGACGCGATCCGGGCCGGGGGCATCCTCGGGGGGCGGAAAGTCGGACGCGCAGGCTCACAGACGATGTAGCGTGCGCGGGGGCCCCCTGTCGACCGTCGAATCTTTACGAAACGACGCCCTCGAACGAACCGGCGCCATCCGCCGCCCGCACCACCAGTGCGTCCAGTGCGACCACGCCGAGCCCCTCGCGCCGCACCAGCAGCGGATTGATCTCCGCTTCGGTCACCTCTGCCAGGCCGACCAGGCGCGAGAACGCGCGCACCGCTTCCGCGAGCGCGGGTAGGTCGCCCCGTTCGCGTCCCCGGGCTCCGCGCAGATGAGGAAGCGGCGCGGCATCCACAAGCGCGCGCGCCTCGCCCGCCGAGAGCGGGGCCGGCGCGATCGCCGGCGGCGGCATCAACTCGGCCAGCACGCCGCCGGCCCCCAGAGCGACCACGGGGCCCGCCTGCGGATCGCGACGGAAGCCGAGCAGCACCTCGCCAACGCCCTGCTCCATCGGCGCGATCAGGAAGCCGCGGATCGTCACCCCAGCGAGCCTTGCGCGCATGTCACGGATCGCGGCAGCGGCCGCGCCGGCATCGGTGAGCCCCAGCGCCACGGCGCCGGCCTCGGTCTTGTGCGGCAGCGCGGCCGAGACGGCCTTGACGGCGACGGGAAACCGCAGCCCCGGCGCGACGCGCGCGACCTCGTCCGGATCGGCAACCAGGACGGCCTCGCCGGTGGGCACGCCGAGGGCGGCAAACATGGCCCGCGCCTGCCACTCGTCGGCGACCGCGCTGGCCAGCGTGCCGAGCACCGCGCGGGCTGCCGCCATATCGCCCGCGTCGGCGATCGGCAGCGGCGCGCGCCAGAACAGGCGGGCGCGCAGCGCGTCCGCCGCCGCCTCGGGCGTGCGGAAACAGGCGATGCCCGCGGCCGCCAGCCGCCGCGCGCTCTCCGGCGCGTCAGGAGCGAGGAAGGCGGCGATCGGTTTGTCCACGCCGGCATCCGCCGCGCGCAGCACGCCGGCCACGCTGTCCTCGGGGCGGAACTGCGCCGAGGACCCGATCACGGCGACCGCCGCATCGGAGCGCGGATCGGCCAGCGCCTCGCCGACCGCCGCGGCGATCCGGTCCGGCTCGGTGCCGGCGAGCGTCATGTCACGCACCTCGGCCGCCTCGATGCCGGCCAGCCCGAGGCGGTCGACCACCAGCGCGGCTGCCCCACCCGTGGTGGTGACGACCGAAACCGCGCGGCGCGGTGCGGTCAGCGGCCGGGCCTTCGCGAACAGGGGGGCGGCCTCGATCAGCGCCTCGAAATCGTCGAGCCGGGCGATGCCGCTCGCGGCCAGCAGCGCCTCCACCGCCGCGTCCGCGCCCGCGATTGCGCCGGTGTGCGAGACCGCCATTGCTGCCCCTGCGGCCGAGCGGCCAAGCTTGTAGGCGATCACCGCCTTGCCGGCGTCGAACGCGCGTGCGGCGGCCGCGCGCAGGCCCTCCGGATCACGGATCGTTTCGAGGAACAGCGCGATCACGTCGGTGCCGTCGTCTGCGGCGAGCATCGCGAGCAGGTCGGCCGCGCCGAGATCGGCCTCGTTGCCGGTCGCGGCCAGCACCGAGTAGCCGAGGCCGCGCGCGGCCCCGCGACTGAGGATCGCGCCGACCAGGCTGCCCGAGTGGCTGATCAGCGCGGTGCGGCCCGCCGGCAGCGGCGGCTCCATCGCCAGCACGGCATTCACCGAGAGGGCCGTCCGCGCTGGCACATTGATCAGGCCGATGCAGTTCGGTCCGAGCAGCCGCACACCTCCCGCGCGTGCGGCCGCCAGCACGCGCCGCTGGCGCGCCGCCCCCTCCGCCCCCGCCTCGGCGAAGCCGTCGGAGAGGACCATCGCGACCGGCACCTGCCGGCGCGCGCAGGCCGCCACTGCCGCCTCGACACGGTCGGCGCCGAGCAGGATGAAGGCATGGTCGATCGGTCCCGGAACTTCGTCGAGCGACGGGTAGGCGCGCTCGCCGAGGATCGTCTCCGCGCGCGGGTTGATCGGCAGGATCTCGCCGTCGAAGCCGTGCCGGCGCAGATGAATCTGCGCCCGCGCGGTCAGCCGCGACGGGTCGGCCGAGGCGCCGATCAGCGCGATCCGCCGCGGCGCGAACAGCGCCCGCGCAAGGGGGGTCATGTGCCGGCGCGCGGCGGGCGCTGCGGGAAGGACCGGCCGAATACGCCCTCGGCGATGCGGTTCCTCATCATCTCCAGCGATCCGCCGGCGATCATCCAGCCGCGCGACT